>VMCW01000009.1 GCA_008081175.1 Flavobacteriaceae bacterium | reverse complement strand
CTGCGTCTGTCAAGGTGAGCTTGGTCGCATCTATTTCTTTGCCGATTTCTATTTTTTGCTTTCCCCTTATGATATGATGCCTCCCCCATCGGGCTTTTTCAATACGGATTCCAGCCTCACTCCAATCTTGAACTATTTTCTCTTTTTCCTTTTGAACTTTTTCTTCAATTAAAGTGATAATATCCTGATCTGTAAGATTATCGAAATCGTATTTTTTGTTGACATTTATGAAAAGTCCACTCCATTTAAGATAAGGACCAAATCGACCCACCCCTTTGGTAACGGGCAATTGATTATAGGTAAAGATAGGAGCATCTGCCTTTTGCTTTTCAGTAATAAGTGCTTTAGCGCTCTCCAAATCAACTTCCGTTGCTAGCATACCCTTAGGAAGCGAAACAAAAACTCCTTTGTGCTTTATGTAGGGACCAAATCTACCGTTGTTGACAACCACCTCATCTTCCTGAAAAGTTCCTAATGTTTTAGGCATCTCAAAAAGCGCTAAGACTTCTTCAAAAGTGACACTTTCCAACTGCTGATTAGGGGCTAAACTTGCAAAAATGGGTTTTTCTGTTTCTTCTGGATCTCCAATTTGAGCGATGGGTCCAAATTTACCCAATCGTACTTTCACAGGCCTTCCAGATCCTGGATCTACTCCCAACACACGTTCTCCAGATTCTCTCTGAGCATTTTCTTTTACATGTTCTACTGTAGAATGAAATTGATCGTAAAAAATCTTTAACATTTGGGTCCAGTCTTTATTCCCACTAGCAATATCATCAAAGTTTTGCTCTACCTCAGCAGTAAAATTGTAATCGAGTATGTTTTTAAAATTTTCAACTAAAAAATCATTGACAATCATTCCTATATCAGTAGGGAGTAATTTACCTTTGTCAGCACCGATCCGCTCTGTTTGTTTTCCAGTTCTTACACTCCCTCCCTCTAATGTCAATTGCTGATATTCTCGCTCAGTTCCTTCTGAGGATCCTTTCTCTACATAGTTTCTGTTTTGAATAGTGGTAATAGTAGGAGCATAAGTAGAGGGTCTTCCTATTCCCAATTCCTCCATTTTTTTTACCAAAGAGGCTTCGGTGTATCGGTATGGAGGACGAGAAAATCGTTCGGTACTAATCATTTTATTTAAGTCTAAGGTAGCTCCAACTTCTACCTTGGGCAACATCGTATTATCTTCGTCCACCTCATCGTCTACCCCTTCTAAATAAAGCTTTAAAAACCCATCAAATGTTATGACCTCTCCTTTGGCTATAAATTCATAAGAATGTGTACTAGCCTCAACAGCTATTTGGGTGCGTTCTAGAGCAGCGTCTCGCATTTGTGAAGCGACTGTTCTTCTCCAAATTAAATCGTAAAGCCTCGCCTGGTCATAATCAATATTTAACTCTTTCTTTTCAAAATTAGTAGGCCGTATTGCCTCATGTGCCTCTTGAGCACCTTTGTTTTTTGTTTTAAATTTTCTGTTTTGCACATAGTCTTTTCCGTAGGAAGATGTTATTTGTGCATTGATTTTTTCAAGCGCTTCCTCCGAAAGGTTGACACTGTCTGTACGCATATAGGTTATGTATCCACTTTCGTACAATCGCTGGGCAATAGTCATTGTTTTGCTTACCGAAAAAAAGAGTTTTCGTGAGGCTTCTTGTTGAAGTGTTGATGTAGTAAAAGGAGGAGCAGGACTCTTTTTTGCAGGTCGGGTTTTAATCTCCTTAACCTTAAACTGAGCGGAGGTGTTTTTCTGGAGAAAATCTTGTGTTTCTGCTTCTGAGGTAAAAACCTTTTGAAGCTGCGTGGGAATTGGTTTTTGATTATTTGTCTTAAATAGTGCTTGAGTTTTAAAACTCCTCTCGGGGATAAAGTTTCTGATTTCTCTTTCTCTTTCTACGAGTATTCTTACAGCAACCGATTGGACTCTCCCAGCAGAAAGTCCCCCCTTTACCTTTCTCCACAATACTGGCGAAAGTTCATAGCCCACAAGACGATCAAGTATTCTCCTCGCTTGTTGTGCATTTACCAAATTGTAATCTATAGTTCTCGGTTTTTCTATAGCTTTTAAAATGGCATTTTTGGTGATTTCAGAAAAAACAATTCGCTTAGAATTAGCTGAAGTAAGATTGAGTGTGTTTGCAAGGTGCCATGCAATAGCTTCTCCTTCCCGATCTTCATCACTAGCTAGCCAAATAGTTTCAGCTTTTTTTGCCAGTCCTTTTAGTTCTGAGACTAATTTCTTTTTGTCGCTACTTACTATGTATTTCGCAGAAAAATCTCCAGTCACATTAACACCTAATTCCTTGGACGGTAGGTCTGCAATATGGCCAAAACTAGAGGCAACTTTATAGTCCTTTCCCAAAAACTTTTCAATGGTTTTTGCTTTAGCAGGTGACTCTACGATTACTAAATTTTTAGCCATGAGATGGGTAATTTTGCTGACAAAAGTAGGTAAGTTTTTTTGGAACTATAAAATTTTAGAGCAACCAAATAGCAAAATATTCTTTTATATCTTGTAATTTCAATTTCCTTTAATCCAAACTTAATTGTCATGAAGAAGGTTGATTTGTCGCCTGTAGAAAGTCTTTTTGAGCCTCAGTTACTTGAGGAAATGAATCGAGTGGGGGTCGTCAAAAATGTGGAAAAAGGAGAGCTCATGATCGATATAGGAGAATCAATCCAGCACATCCCACTTATTCTTGATGGTGTCATCAAAATCGTACGAGAAGATGAATCTGGAGATGAATTGCTTTTGTATTTCGTTGAATTTGGCAATACCTGTGCAATGACATTAAATTGTTGTCTAGGACAAACAAAAAGTGAAATCAGAGCCCTTTGCGAGTCAGATGTTCGTCTCATATTAATTCCGGTGAACTACATGGACCCCTGGCTTGCCAAATACAAGAGCTGGCGCTCCTTTGTCTTTAATAACTTCAACACCCGTCTTTCAGAGCTTTTGAAAGCGGTAGATGCTTTGACCTTTTTAAAATTAGACGAACGATTAATGAATTATTTAACCGAAAAAGCAAAAGTCACTGATAATACTGTTTTAGAGGTTACACATCTTGAAATAGCAAATGATTTAAATTCCTCTCGTGTTGTTATATCGAGATTATTGAAACAATTGGAAAATGAAGGTGTACTCCGTCTTGGAAGAAATACGATCACGCTCAGCGAAGCAAATCTCCTGTAACTTATGTTACATCGAATCAAGATAAGTACCCTATTTTTGAACAAAATTTATACGAGCTGAAAAACTATTTCCCCATACTAGGTTGGATATCAGAGTACAAGTCTGAATACCTCAAAAACGATTTGCTTGCAGGAATCACCGTTGCTGTATTGCTTATACCTCAGGGAATGGCCTATGCTTTGATCGCAGGATTACCTCCTATTTACGGATTGTATGCTGCTCTAACACCTCAAATAGTTTACGCCGTTTTGGGAACTTCCAGACAATTAGCTGTAGGGCCGGTAGCTATGGACTCGCTTTTGGTAGCTGCAGGGCTTGGAGCACTAAGCTTAGTTTCACCAAGTCAATACATCCAACTAGCCATCGCTTTAGCTTTAATTATGGGAGGTATTCAATTCCTTTTAGGTCTTTTTCGAATGGGATTTATCGTTTCTTTCCTTTCAAAGCCTGTCATTAGTGGGTTTACCTCTGCTGCTGCAATCATAATCGGACTGAGTCAGTTAAAACATCTTTTGGGGGTTCCGCTGGCCCAGAGCAATAAGCTCCATGTTTTCATTCGCTCAATACTGGAGAGCGAGACAGTCGTTCATTTACCAACCTTGTTGATCGGGGTGGCAAGTATTATACTTATTACAACCATAAAGAGGTGGAATTCTAAAATCCCTTCAGCTTTGATAGCAGTAATTATTGGAATTCTATGGGTATATTTTGGCCAGCAGGACAAGGCTGGAGTTGCTGTTGTAGGAAATATTCCCAGTGGTATGCCCTCATTTACACTCCCTGACTTGGACTGGGAGACTGTCCAGACCTTATTGCCTATCGCACTAACTATAGCCCTAGTAGCATACATGGAAGCCATCTCCGTTGCAAAAGCGGTACAGGAAAAACATAAAAATTATGAAGTCAACCCCAATCAAGAACTCATTGCCCTGGGAGCTTCTAATATAATTGGCTCTTTATTTCAATCCTATCCTACAACAGGTGGGTTTTCCAGAACTGCAGTTAATGACCAAGCAGGAGCAAAAACAGGAGTTGCAGCACTCACAAGCGCACTTGTCGTCGCTGTGATTTTGACGTTCTTTACCCATTGGTTCTATTTTCTGCCAAAAGCCGTTTTGGGTGCAATCATTATTGTTGCCGTGGTAAACCTTTTAGATTTCAATTACGCAGCTCGTTTATATAAGAGCAGAAAAGACGAGTTTTTGGTTCTCCTTCTTACCTTTTTACTCACCTTATTTGTTGGAATAACACAAGGCATACTTTTCGGAATACTATTTTCATTATTGCTGCTGGTTTACCGAACTTCCAAGCCACATCATGCTTTTTTAGGGAGAATTGGAACAACCAACTATTTCAAAAACATAGAACGTTTTCCAGATGAAGTTGTAATCAGAGAAGATTTGATCATTTTGCGTTTTGATGCACAACTTTTTTTCGGCAATATTCAGTATTTTAAAAAACTTGTTTTTGATGCTGTGGGAAAAAATAAAGGAAAAGTTAAAGGTTTTGTTATAAACGCAAGAGCAATTAATTATATAGACAGTACCGCGACGGAACAACTTATTGATGTTGTAAAAAAATTGCAGCAAAACGGAATACGAGTTATGGTAGTAGGAGCAATAGGTCCTGCCCGTGATTTGATTATAAAAAGCAAGCTGATTAAAGTCATAAAAAAAGAAAACCTCTTTATCACCTCTGGTGACGCAACAGATAGTTTTGACGGGGTTTGTAAAAAAACAGCATTACAAAAGAAATTAAGTAGACAAAGCAATCGTTAATTAAAAACTAGATTTTAAAATGAATATTGAACAAATTTATACCGGATGTCTTTCACAGGGAGCTTACTTTATCGAAAGTCAGGGTGAAGCGGCTATCATTGACCCCCTTCGTGAAGTAAAACCTTACATTGAAAAAGCCAAAAAGAATCAATCAAAAATCAAATATATTTTTGAAACACATTTTCATGCAGACTTTGTAAGTGGTCATGTTACCCTAGCAAAAGAGACAGGAGCAACAATAGTCTACGGTCCAAATGCAAAAACAGGTTTTGATGCCCTTATTGCGAAAGACCAACAGGAATTTAAAATAGGTGCTCTTACCCTTACCGTGCTACATACTCCTGGGCACACAATGGAAAGCACTACCTATTTACTTCGAGATGCATCCAATAAAGACATTGCTATTTTTAGCGGTGACACTCTTTTTTTAGGTGATGTAGGTCGACCCGATTTGGCTCAAAAAGCGGCAAATATGACGCAAGAAGACCTAGCTGGAATCTTATACGAAAGTTTGAGAAAAAAAATCATGCCCTTGGCAGATGATGTTTTAGTCTATCCCGCACACGGTGCTGGTTCAGCCTGTGGAAAAAACCTAAGTAAGGAAACCGTTGGAACGATTGGCGAACAGAAAAAAACCAATTATGCCCTTCGTGCAGACATGACAAAAGAAGAGTTTATTAAAGAGGTAACGGATGGATTACTCCCCCCTCCTCAATACTTTCCTTTGAATGTCAAAATGAACAAGGAAGGTTATGAAGATATTGATACGGTATTGGAATCGGGGACCACTCCTCTAACACCCTCTGCCTTTGAAGAATTAGCCAACCAAAGCGGAGCGCTCATTCTAGATGTGCGCCACCAAGATGATTTTGCAAAAAGTCATATCCCACAATCCATATTTATAGGGATAGATGGTGGTTTTGCTCCATGGGTAGGAGCCATGATTGGCGATGTGAAACAACCCATCCTACTGGTTACTCCAGAAGGAAGAGAAGAGGAAACGGTAACACGTTTGGCACGAGTAGGTTTTGACAATACCCTAGGATACCTAAAAGGGGGCATTGCCTCATGGGAAAAAGAAGGCAAAACTACTGACAGTGTTGAGGGTGTCGAAGCTTCTTCACTCAAAAATCTTGAAGGTAAAGAACCCTTAAGTGTTTTTGATGTTCGTAAACCAGGTGAATATCTTTCAGAACACCTACTTGATGCAAAAAGTACCCCTTTGGACTTTATCAATGAGCATATGAATGAGTTTCCTTCAAAAACTCCATTTTACATACATTGTGCAGGAGGGTACAGAAGTATGATCGCAGCATCTATCTTAAAAAGTAGAGGGATTCACAATTTAATTGATGTCAAAGGAGGCTTTAGTGCTATTAAGGAAAGTGGTATGAAAGTATCCGATTATGTCTGTCCTTCAACCTTGTAAACTAAATTTATAACTAGAACTATGGAATGGATTTTTAAACCCTGGCCCTGGTATGTAGGCGGGCCAATGATTGCACTCATACTTTTTCTTCTCTTGTTTTTTGGAAAGAGTTTTGGAATGTCATCCAATTTAAGAACCCTGTGCACCTTGTGTGGGGCTGGCAGAAACTCTGATTTTTTTAAATTCGATTGGAAAACACAACAATGGAATTTGTTCGTGGCCGTGGGTGCTATAATTGGTGGATGGATTGCAATGCATTTTTTGTCCACAGAAACAGCTGTCCTACTCAATGAAGACACTGTAGCACAACTGCACCAGCTCAATATAAAAAGCGCAGGGAAAGCTTATCTTCCCGAAGAGCTCTTTGGATTAGACTCTTTACTAAAGCCAAAAATAGTTGCTTCTCTAGCGCTTGGAGGCTTTTTAGTAGGTTTTGGCGCCCGCTATGCAGGTGGTTGTACCTCAGGACATGCTATTTCGGGTCTGAGCAACTTGCAATTAGTATCCCTGTACGCCGTTATTGGATTTTTTATTGGAGGGCTAGTCATGAATCATTTTTTACTCCCTATTATACTTTAATACCATGAGACAAATTATTTTTCTTTTTATCGGAATTCTTTTCGGAATCGTAATGTTTAAATCCGAAGCTGCCTCTTGGTTTCGAATTTATGAAATGTTCCAATTTAACTCCTTTCACATGTATGGAATCATTGGTTCCGCGTTGGCTATAGGAGTAGTTATGACACAACTAATCAAGCGGTATAAAATAAAATCTGCTTTTGGAGAAACCATTGTAATTCCAGACAAAGCTAAAAGTTTTTACCGCTATAGCCTTGGAGGGACTATCTTTGGATTAGGCTGGGGGCTATCAGGTGCTTGTCCAGGTCCGATATTTACTTTATTGGGAGCCGGCTTTTTACCTATTATTGTTGTTCTTGTTTTTGCAGTAATTGGAACTTGGGTATATGGAATGCTTATGAACAAACTTCCTCACTAAACTTTTGTATTAGGTTATTTTCCATTTATCGGTTACTTTTTCTTTACGGAAATAGACTGACAAAATGGCAATATCGAAGTGTTTTTTGTAATTTTGCAAACAAATTGAAGTGATGTACTTCTCATATTTGTTATGGCTATAAAAGAAACACCCCTTTTAGAAAAAAATCCCAAAGAACACAACGGGACATTAATTTCTTCTTCTAATGGAAAAGCTTCCATCAAGAAAGCATATATAGAAAGCTACGGTTGTCAAATGAATTTTGCAGACAGTGAGGTAGTTGCTTCTATACTGACGAAAGAAGGATATACCATAACTGAAAAGCTAGATCAAGCCACTTTAGTTTTAGTGAATACCTGCTCGATTAGAGAAAAGGCTGAACAAACTGTTCGTAAAAGACTTGAGTTTTTCCAATCCCAAAAAAAGAATAACTCTGAGATGACTGTTGGTGTTTTGGGCTGTATGGCAGAGCGTCTGAAACACAAGTTCTTAGAAGAAGAAAAAATTGTAGACCTTGTTGTTGGACCGGATGCCTACAAAGACCTCCCTAATCTATTAGAAGAAGTCACCAATGAAAAAGAAGCTGTTAATGTGCTTCTGTCGAAAGAGGAAACCTATGGTGACATTGCTCCGGTTCGGCTTAACACCAATGGGGTTTCTGCTTTTATTTCAATCACCCGCGGTTGTGACAATATGTGTACTTTTTGTGTGGTACCCTTTACACGAGGTAGAGAACGGAGTCGCGATCCAAAAAGCATATTAGAGGAAGCTGCAGATCTAGCCTCAAAAGGATATAAAGAAATCACGCTACTAGGACAAAATGTGGACAGCTACCTATGGTACGGTGGTGGTTTAAAAAAGGACTTTGATAAAGCAACCCCCCTTCAGCAAAAAACGGCTTTACGATTTGACGCACTATTAAGTTTAGTTGCTGAGGCCCATCCAAAAATCCGTATTCGTTTTTCTACTTCCAACCCACAAGACATGTCACTAGATGTGCTCAAGGTTATGGCAAAATACGACAACATTTGTAAATACATTCACCTGCCTGTACAGTCTGGAAGCAATGCAGTTCTAAAAAAAATGAACCGCCAGCATACGAGAGAAGAGTATTTTAGATTGATTGATTCCATTCGAGAAATTATTCCAAATTGTGGTATCTCTCATGACCTTATAGCAGGCTTCCCCTCGGAAACGGAACAAGATCATCAAGATACGCTAGATTTAATGGACTATGTAAAGTATGACTTTGGTTTTATGTTTGCTTATTCTGAGCGTCCCGGTACATTAGCTGCAAGAAAAATTGAAGATGATGTCCCAGAAGAAATAAAGAAAAAACGTTTAAACGAAATCATTCAAAAACAACAAGAACATAGCCTATACCGTACGGAACAGTTTATAGGTCAAACCGTTTGTGTATTGATCGAAAAAGCTTCAAAACGTTCCGAAGACCACTGGAGTGGTAGAACAACCCAAAATACCGTAGTAGTTTTTCCAAAAGAAAACTATCAGGTAGGTGATTTTGTAGAAGTAAACATAACAAGTTGTACCTCAGCGACATTGATGGGAAAAGCTGTTGAACTTTCTAACCGCATTTAATTATGGATTCTTTACAAAGTGTAAAACAACGTTTTGGAATAATTGGAAACAATCTGGGGCTGAACCGAGCCTTAGAAAAAAGTCTTCGTGTTTCCAATACGGATATCTCTGTTTTGGTGATTGGAGAAAGTGGTGTTGGAAAGGAGAGTATACCGAAAATCATTCACCAATACTCTCATAGAAAACACAACAAATACATCGCAGTAAACTGTGGAGCCATTCCAGAAGGCACGATAGACAGTGAACTGTTTGGGCACGAAAAGGGTGCTTTTACTGGAGCTACACAAACGCGTGCAGGTTATTTTGAAGTGGCAGATGGCGGAACAATTTTTTTGGATGAAGTGGGCGAACTACCTCTTCAAACCCAAGTCCGTTTACTACGCGTATTAGAAAGTGGAGAATTTATTAAGGTAGGGTCTTCGAAAGTTCAAAACACCAATGTGAGGATCGTTGCAGCAACAAACGTCAATATGATGGATGCCATCGCCAAGGAAAAATTTAGAGAAGATCTATACTACCGTCTCAGTACAGTAGAAATTGCACTCCCACCTCTGCGAGAACGTAAAGAAGACATTATTCTTTTATTCAGAAAGTTTGCTGCAGATTTTGCTCAAAAATACCATATGCCTCCAATTAAGCTAGACGATCACGCCCAAGCTTTGTTAAAGGATTACCGTTGGAGTGGTAACATCAGACAGCTGCGAAATGTTGCAGAACAAATTTCGGTATTGGAGCATGACAGAGACATCAATGCTGCACGTCTGCGCGGATATCTTCCCGATCGAGAATCCCAACTTCCTGCCTTAATTGATAAAAAGGAAGGTAAAAGTGATTTTGCTTCGGAGCGTGAAATCCTATACAAGGTTCTTTTTGACATGAAAAGTGACCTGAATGATCTCAAAAAACTCACTCTAGACCTTATCAAAAATGGAACAGAAGATGAGCTTAATGAACAAAATCAAAATCTCTTTGAAAAGTTATACGGTAAAGAAACAAGCGTTTCTTCTGACGATCACCCCTTAGAATCTGTAACAGCACTTCCTGCTGAAACACCCCAGATATCAAAAATTCCTACTGAAGATAAATATTCTTATGCTGAAACTATAGAAGAGGAAGAAACACTCTCCCTTCACGAAAAAGAATTGGAAATGATCAAACAAGCGCTCGTCCGTAGCAAAGGAAAACGTAAATTAGCTGCACAAGAGTTGGGGATATCCGAGCGAACCCTTTACAGAAAAATCAAACAATTTGACCTAAATGACTTGGAATAGACTGATTTTCTTTGGGCGTTTTTTAATACTTATTGCCGTAGTAGAGGGTTGCGGTATCTATTCGTTCACTGGGGCTTCAATACCTCCAGGAGTCACAACTTTCCAGGTTAATTTTTTTGAAAACCAAGCAGGTAACAGGCCTGGATCTACAGTTGAGCCTGGACTAGACAATGATTTTACTAATGCGCTGCAAGACCTCATAATGAATCAGACCAATTTAAACCTAGTCAGTCAAGATGGACAATTGATATACGAAGGAGAAATCACAGAATACAGTGTGACACCTATGTCTGCCACAGCAAAAATAACTGCAGCACAAAACCGCCTCAAAATGGCGGTTACTCTTCGTTTTTACAACATCAAAAAAGAAGAAGATAACTTCAATAAAAGTTATTCGTTTTTTTACGACTTCCCAGCAGAATTACAGGTATATGATGTTATTGATGCTGCCCATAAGGAAATTTTTGATCGGATTACTCAGGATATTTTTAATGACACCCTTGCGAAATGGTAGTAGATAACGCACAATCCTTATTTTCCTTTTTAGAGCAATTTGATCCTAATAATAGGGAGCACCTGGAAGCACTAGAACAGATACTCGTTCAGCACCCCAACTTTCAATGGGTTCGCGCATATTATCTAAAAGCCATACAACATCAGGACCCTGAACGCTTTGACAAGACACTTTCACATACGTCAATCGCTACTTATGATCGGGAACTTTTATACGAATTTATAGAACACACTCAGAAAAAAGAACCTTTACAAGTTCCCATAGAAAAGGTGCAGCAAGTAGAAGAAAATAAAACTTCAGAGGAAAAAAGAAACGCAAGCAGTACGAATGAAAAAATTAGCCCACCGCAAACCCTTCCTGAAACCCTTCTGTTTTCTGAATGGGCAAGTTATTTAAAAGCACGACAAGGGAAGGAACCAGAAGTAGAGCTAGACAAGAAGTTTGACCTCATCGATGCTTTTCTTGCCAAACAAGGAAGAATTGTACCTGATAAAACAGTTGATGTTAAAGAAGACCTCAGTGAAAAAAGCTGGGCTTCTACAGATGAATTGATGACAGAAACTTTAGCTAAGGTTTTTGTAAAGCAAAAAAAATACAATAAAGCTTTAGAAGCCTATCAAATATTAGGCTTGAAATATCCAGAAAAAAATAGTTTCTTTGCAGACCAAATTAAAGAAAT
>VMCW01000094.1 GCA_008081175.1 Flavobacteriaceae bacterium | reverse complement strand
CTTTTGGCCTATGGTGTAACTGGCAACACGTCTGATTTTGGTTCAGAAGAGTCTAGGTTCGATCCCTAGTAGGCCAACCATTAAGACAAACCCTCTGAATATACAGAGGGTTTTTTTGTTAAAAATCTTTTGTACTTTTCCAAAAAACAAGGTCATGAAAAAAGGCATACTATTATTATTTATTTTCTCAATTCAATTTTTAACAGCTCAGAAAGTTGATCCAAAATGGATGCAAGGGATTGCTCCGAGAAACATTGGTCCGGGAGGTATGAGTGGAAGGGTTACAGCTATAGACGTGGTCCATAAAAACAGTGAGGTGATGTATGTGGGAACCGCTTCCGGAGGTGTATGGAAATCTACAAGTGGAGGTATCGATTGGACGCCTATTTTTAATGATCAGGTAACGGCTTCCATCGGAGCCATTGCCATACAACAATCCAATCCTGATGTTGTATGGGTAGGTACTGGGGAGGGAAATCCAAGAAACAGTCTCAATGGTGGATACGGTATCTATCGTTCTTTAGATGCAGGTAAAACATGGAGCTCCATGGGGCTTGAAAATACAAGACATATTCATCGTATCATTGTTGATCCTGCTGATCCAAAGACACTTTATGTAGCTGCCATAGGTTCTCCTTGGGGGGAACACCCAGAACGAGGAATTTTTAAAACAACGGACGGAGGAGAAAGCTGGGAAAAGATTTTATATGTCAATGACAAAACTGGTGCAGCAGATCTTGTAATGGATCCTACAAACCCAAATAAGCTCGTAGCGGCAATGTGGGAGCACAAACGCGATCCTTGGTTTTTTAAATCTGGAGGAGCAGGAAGTGGACTTTATATTACTGTCGATGGAGGAAAAAATTGGTCCAAAAAAACCAGTAAAGAAGGATTGCCTGAAGGGGATCTTGGAAGAATAGGTTTAGCTATTGCACACAACAAACCCAATATAATTTACGCCTTAGTGGAATCCAAAAAAAATGCCCTTTATAAGTCAAAAGACGGTGGAGATCACTGGACCAAAGTGAACGAGAGGAGTGGCATTGGCAATCGACCTTTTTATTACTCTGATCTATTCGTAGATCCACAAAACGAAAACAGACTTTACACGGTCTTTACTTACGTCAATGTATCAGAAGATGGAGGCAAAAGTTTTCAAGAACTCATGCCTGCCTACAATGCAAACAATGGAGTCCATCCGGATCATCACGCTTGGTGGATACATCCAAATGATGGGTCTTTTATGATCGACGGAAACGATGGGGGACTTAATATCACACGTGATGGTGGTTCTTCCTGGCGTTTTGTAGGGAATATTCCCGTTGGACAATTTTATCATGTAAGTGTGGATAATGAATACCCTTATAACGTTTATGGCGGAATGCAGGACAATGGATCCTGGAGGGGACCTGCCTATGTTTGGAAAACTCAAGGTATACGCAATTCATATTGGCAAGAAATTGCCTTTGGAGATGGTTTTGATGTTGTTCCAGACCGAGACGATTCTCGTTTTGGCTACGCGATGAGCCAACAAGGAAATGTATCGCGTTACGACTGGAAGACAGGAAACAATTACGGAGTACGTCCTACACATCCCGATCCAGACATGCAACTTCGTTTCAACTGGAATGCGGCAATAGGTCAAGATCCTTTTGACAACAGTACTGTTTATTTTGGAAGTCAATTTGTCCATAAGAGTTCAGATAAAGGACTCACCTGGACGGTCATTTCTCCAGACCTGACTACAAACGATCCTGAAAAACAAAAACAGAGTGAAAGTGGAGGGCTAACATTAGATGCTACAGGGGCAGAAAACCATTGTACCCTCTTGGTGATAGAACCTTCTCCTATACAAAAAAACCTCTTGTGGACAGGATCGGATGATGGAAGAGTACACCTCACTCAGGACGGTGGAGCCACATGGGTCGAAGTGACCAAAAATTTAAAACAATTACCTAAAGGCAGTTGGATTGCTCAGATTAAGGCCTCCAATAAAGCTCCCGGAACAGCCCTTTTGGTGGCAAATAATTACCGTCGTTTTGATTACAAACCTTACGTATTTAGAACTACTAATTTTGGAAAATCTTGGGAACGCATTGTTGATGAAAACGATGTTTTTGGTTACGCATTGAGTATCGTAGAAGATTTAGAAACTGACCGATTACTATTCCTAGGGACAGACGATGGGTTGTACTTTTCTACAGATGCTGCTGCTAATTGGACTAAGTTCGATGCCAAAGTATTTCCAACCGTATCTACCAAAGATTTGGTAATTCATCCTAGAGAACACGATTTGATTATTGGAACTTTCGGAAGAGCTGCTTGGGTACTTGACGATATTAGACCTTTACGTGCATTGGCAAAAAACCCAGAAATTAGCACCAAAGAATCTCATATTTTTGAACCACCCCAAGCCGTTTTAGCGGAATATCAGCAGCCTACTGGCTCGCGATTTGGCGGTGATGCACTTTACAATGCTGAAAACAGAAAATTTGGAGGTATGTTGACTTTTTTCTACAGAGCTTCAGCAGAAAATAGCAAAGACTCCCTGACATTAAAAATCTTTGATGGTGAAAGACAAATAAGAACCCTAATGCGCAAAGCACCCAAAGAAACAGGTCTTCATAGATGGTATTGGTCTCTAAATGAAAGAGGAGTTGAACGTCCTACTAGATCGGATTCAAATAGAAAAACAGAACCTGGAGGGGTTACTGTAAAACCTGGATCCTATAAAATTGTATTAGAAAGTAAGTCGACACAGTCTGAAACTATGGTTACAGTTATGACAGACCCAAGAATAGAAATCACCCAAAGTGCAATCGAGGATCGTTATAACTATTCAAAAAAACTGGAACAATACACCCAACAAACAACTAAAGCAGTCAACCAACTAAAATCCAGCAAAAATACCTTGACCTTTTATAAAAAAGGAATAGAAAAAAAGGACAAAGAGGCTTATAAAGAAGTGTTGGAGCAGATTACTACAGCTACCAAAAAAATTGATCACCTTTTAGACAGTTATTTAGGAGCCGTTGACAAACGACAGGGTATTGTCAGAAATCCAGAGAATAGTGTGCTTAGAAGAATTTCAAATGCAAGTAGATACGTCCGTTCCAGACCTACAGGAATTACTACCACAGAAGAAAAATTACTTGAGCATTTGCACAACGATCTGAATGCTGCTTTACAAGAAACCAATACGTTCTATGAAGAACAATGGGAAAAATTAAAAACAGCAATAGAAGCCATTGAACTGTCTGAGTTTAAAGACATTCAAAGTTTTGAAATTATAACCAATTCCAATCTTTAATCAAAGCTTGTAATTTGTGCTTTTATTTTGGGAATTAAACGGGGTGGCATACTCAAACTCGCTACCCCTAATTCAATAAAATGTTTGAGGTAATCTGGGTTTGAAGCGAGTTCTCCACAGATGCTTACTTTTTTATGGTACTCTTTTGCATGGTTTACATATGCTGTGATACATTGAACAAGTGAAGGATTTGCGGATTCCAGGTAATGTGCAACCTGCGCATTGGTGCGGTCTGCAGCCATAATAAATTGAGCGAGGTCATTGGTTCCAAATGAAAAGAAATCTGCTTGAGGAACAAACAGTTCGGGATGTAATGCAACGTTGGGAACTTCTACCATAATACCAATAGGTGGGATAGGAGTTTTTGTTTTTCCAGTAGAATGGATTGTGTCGTTTTCTAATTTGATGGCTTTTTTTATTTGATCTAGGTCTTCAAGGGTTGTAATCATAGGACAAAGAATCTGAATCTTAAAAGTGCTTGAAAGACGAAGAAATGCTCTAATTTGAGGTTTTAGTAAGAGTTCGTAGTGCATAAAACCCAAACGCAGTGCTCTATTTCCCATAGCGGGATTTTCCTCTGGACTAGAAGGTAACCCAGGAAATTGTTTATCACTTCCAAAATCTAAAAGTCTCAAAGTATGGGTTTTATCAGGTAGATTACTTAGCAACTCACTGTAAAATTCAAAGTGTTTCTTTTCGTTGGGCAGTGACGCCTGTTCTATGAAACAAAGTTCTGTTCGCAACAATCCTATACCATCTGCACCACAATCTGAAGCGTCTATCGCTTCTTGTAAAGAGCCAACATTAGCGAGTACTTCAATGGTTTTGTTTGATTGTGTATAGGCCTTTTCCTTGGCCCTCTCTCGTTCTTTATCCCAGTTTATTTTTTGTTGTTCTATTTTTAATTGCGTCTGTTCAATTAATTCAGATGAAGGATGGAGTGTTACACATTGGTGTTCACTATCTAAAATAACAAGATCACCAGTTGTAATTTTTTCGGTTACATTTTTTACCCCAATCAAAAAGGGTATTCCCAATGCTTTGGCAATGATTGTTGTATGATCAGTAATACCGCCTTTTGAAGTAATGAGTCCCAAAAGTAGTTTAGGATTTAGTTCTGCCAGCTGGTTTGGATCAATTTTATCAGCAATCAAAATAGAAGGAGTGTCTATTGAATTATTTTTGGAGTGTTTTTCTAGCATGCATTCCAATACGCCATTTGTAATCATCCTTAGGTCTTCAGCTCGCTGCTTGAGGTAGGGATCATCAAGCTGTTCTATACTTGAGATAAAGCCTTTTTGAATTTGATAATACGCAAAATCTACATTGCATTGTTCTTTTTCTATATAAGCTATTGTTTGATCGACCACTTCGGGGTCATTAATCATTTCAATATAGGATTCGTAAATTTCGAGTTCATCTGGAGGAAGACTCTTTGAAAGATTTTCTTTGAGTTGTGTATTGTGTTTTGTTGCCTTCTTTAGTGCACTGCTGAGTTTTTTTATTTCGTCTTTCGGGCTAGCACTCTTTTTTTTTGGTATGGGAAGTCTTACAGGGTCAAGGAGTTGCGCTTTGCCCATTACTATTCCAGAACTGGTTGCTATTCCGTAAAGCGTTTCGATAGGTTAGCTTTTAAAATTTGAGTTTATCATTTCTGTCAAGGTAGAATGTGCTTCATTTTCATCCTGACCATCGATTTCCAGTGTTATTTTATCTTGAGATTTGACACCAAGAGTCATAAGAGACAAAGTACTTTTAGCATTTACTTTCTTATTGTTAAAAGTAACAGAGATCGACGCGCTAAATTGAGCCGCACTTTTTGCAAATAGAGCAGCCGTTCTAGCATGAAAACCGATTTCATCTTTAATAGTTAAAGTGGTTACAATCATGAATTAAAGATTTAGTAATTCAACTGCTCGATCCATAATTGTTACTGGTTTTCGAACGGCTTCATTTACACTTACCTCTAATACTGTTTTGTTTTTGAATCGATCTTTTCCTGATATAGTTACCATTTTAGCGATGATAACCACGTCTGCATTATCTATTTGTTCCTGGGTAAGTTTTACAGGAATTTTATGTCCTCCTTGTTCTTCAACACAAAGTTCATAACCTCTTTTTTGAGCTTCTTTTTTTAGCGCAAGGGCTGCCATTTTACTGTGTGCAACTCCGGCTAAACATGCAGTAACTAAAGCTATTTTCATGATTGATCAAATTTCATTTAAATGTTCATCCTCTGCATCGAGAGCAGCAATATCTCTTTTGCTGATGCTTTTCAGGAAATTGGCTGTTAAAGCGGTAACCAAAGACCCTACGACCACACAAGTTATGAAGATTAATGGTTTATCGTAAAAAAACCATTGAGCAATTCCCAATACTGGAGTGCTGAGTTCTAATAAAAAAATACCTGCAATGGTTCCTCCTATGGTACAACCCAGTACGGTAGCTATTGTTACCCTTACTATATCGCCCACAGCAAGGGGGATTACTATTTCTGTAAAACCACCTACAATTGAATATATCCAAGAACTTTTTGCGTAGTTACGCTCTACTTTAGTGTAAAGGTTTGGCTTCAAAAAAGTAGCTAGACACATGCCTAGTGGTGGAATAATTACAATGCTTCCACAAATTCCAAGAGGCACGTATAGGTCTAAATCCATTACAGCTGTGGCAAAAGTACTTTGTGTTTTACTAAAGGGACCTCCATAATCAATTCCTCCTAAAAACCCCATAACTGCTCCCATTATTGCAGAACCCTCCTCTCCTAGATTGGTTAAAAAAGTAGAGAGAACTCCCATCAGCCATGCGATAGGAGGACCTAGTAAATAGACCATAAAAACTACAATCACAAGTGTACTTAACACAGGAGCCATAAAGCCCCAAGTACTTTGAATTATTTCTGGGACTTCAATTTTCATAAACATATAAGTTGTGTATCCTACTAAAATGCCTCCTAAAAGTGCTCCTAAATATCCGGTATCAATTTGCTGAGCCAAGATGCCGACTATAAACCCTGGAGCAATACCAGGCGTATCGGATATACTATAGGCAGTGTAGGCTGCCATTATAGGGACAAAATAGGTCAGTCCTATGGAGCCTACGTCTTTAAAGACTTTCCAAATGGAACCATCAGAGTAATCGCCGCCTCCAATAACGGCAAGACTTCCTACCATCCCTCCAATGAGTAAAATGGGGAGCATATAGGAAACTCCTGTCCTGAAATGGGTGCCTGTTTCTTTGAATATGCTCGCTGTTTCTTTCCAAAAATCCATAGGCTAAAAATTTGTAAATGTTTTTAAAATTTCTTCTTTAGTCGTAGCTTTCTCCCAAATCAACCGGACCTCTTCTTCCAGAGCAAGACTAGCGATTTGAGACATCATATCGATATGTTGACTGTTCTGTGTGTCTTTAGATTCTGGAATAGCCAAGAGAAGAATGTAGTGAACGGGCTCATCGTTTTCATCCCATTCTAATGCATTAGTTCTGCAAAATCCAAAGGCTGCACTTTTCACTGTCTTTGACACCGCATGCGGAATGGCAATATGAAAACCACAATAGGTGGAAAGGAGTTTTTCACGTTCTAAAACAGCTTCTAAAAATAATTCTTGCTCTGTCAACTCTCCTTTGTTATACATTTTCTCTACAAGTAATGATAAAGCTTGTTTTTTGGTGTCAGCCTCTAAGGAGAGTTCAATGAAAGCGGGTGACAAAGACTTTTCCATAAGAAGCTAAGATTGAGCTTTGTCTATAGCGGTTCTACATTTTTTTGTAGCAGCCTCTATCCCTTCGGGATCTTTAAATAGCGCAGACGACAATACTACTACATCGGGATCACAGGCGATTAGTGGAGCTAGATTATCCGCTCGAATACCTCCATCGATTGCGATTTCACATTTTGGGTTTTTTTCATCTACTAATTTTCTCGCTCTGTGTAATAAGTCTAGACAGGATTTTCTCCAACCCCAATTATCCTTACCATCTGTTTCATCTACACCATGGACAACTATGTGAAGGCGATCAATATCATAAATCGACTCTTCTACAAAAGAAAGAGGTGTGTATAGACCTATTGTAAGGCCAATTTTCATAGAACGCTCTCTACACCAGTTGATAATATAAGCCAAAGGGGCGCCTATGAAATGCTCTGCGGGGAGTATGAGCATATTTGTACCTACTTCAGCGAGTTTCTCAATAAACAGCAAATCGCAGGTTTGGGTATAAATATGGCACTCTATAGGTAAAGGAGTATGTTTACGGATTCCATCTATTATTTGATGGCCTCCCATGAGTTGCATGTTTTTTAAATCGTGCATGTCAGCTGCGTCAGAATGGATATAATCTGCTCCAGCAGCAGTTGCCTGGCGTACCAAATCTGCAATATGTCCATAATCTACATGTGCTAGACCAGCAGCTATTTTTATTTTTTTCATTGTAATTATATAGTTATGCTTTCTTCTATCATTGAATAAATTGCTTTTGGATTCTTAGGATTTAATTTCTCTAATAAAGGATGTGCTTGTATTTCATTTTTTTCCTGAGCTGTAAATTGAGCTCGTTCCATTGCTTTTGATAATTCTGTAACCTTGAGTAATTCTAAAATAGCATATCTAAGCGCATCGGGTTGTTTTTGTAAACCCAAATAAGTGGCTATTTGTTCAAATTTTTCTTGAGCGCTATTTTGCTTATACTTTAAAAAAGAGGGGTACACCATTGCAAGAGTTTCGCCGTGAGCCACCCTTGGACAAATTCCACCAATAATTTCCCCCAGTGGATGGGGAAGGTCGGCTCCACCATTTGACAAACACATTCCTGCACAAGTGTCTGCCCAGGCTAATTGAGTTCTGTAATCTAAATTTTCTGGCTCTTGCAGGGCTTTTGGTAAAAAGTCAAAAACCGTTTTTATTGCTTCGAGAGATAAATGTATTGTGAGGGGCGAGGTACGAGTACCAAGAAAACTTTCAAAGGCGTGAGTAAAAGCGTCAAAACCAGTAGCAGCGGTTACTCTAGGGGGTACACTTAGCATTAATTCGGGATCAACAAGGGCCACTTTTGGAAACAAATCAAAATGAAACAAGGTAATTTTTTCCTTATTCTTTGTGTCACTGACTACTGCAGCTTGGGTACATTGTGAACCTGTGCCAGAGGTAGTAGAAACTGCAATAAATGGAAGGCTGGAAGGTTTTGAAGGTATAAAATCAAAGGGATTGTTATAACTTGAAAAAGCTTCTTCCCAGTCGATTATTCCACTTGGTTGATACACTAAAGCCATCAATTTTGCAGAGTCCATAACAGAGCCCCCCCCTACACCAAGAATAAAATCTACCTGATGTTGGGCAGCAAAGGCAACACCCCTCTCTATACCTTCTAGCGTAGGATTGGGAATTATTTCATCGAAATGAAAAAGTGTTACACCCGCTGCATTCAATAGCTTTTCTATTCTTAAATAAGTTTTTTGTAACGATCCCGTTTTTGGTCGAGAAACCAATAAAGCCTTTCGACCGTATTTAGGTGCTATTTTTTGAAGGTCATTAAGTCTTCCAGCACCAAAGTGCAGTTGTGTGGGGTTTAAAAAATTAAAAGCTGTGGTCATAATTAAATAACTAGGTGATAGGTTTAAATTTTGCTGTAAAATGTCGCAAACTCAAAATGGGACCTTCGTAAGTTAATTTCATTCCTTTCATTTGATCTCTTCTTTTATAGACATCCTCCAAAGCTTTTATAACTACATCCATATGTCTGTGGGTATATACCCTCCTGGAAACTGTAAGTCGGACCAACTCAAGATCAGGATAGATGATTTCTCCGGTATGAGGATTTTTTTTGGAAAAAGCACAAGAACCCAATTCCACCCCACGTACTCCTGCAGTTTTGTATAATTCTACAACAAGTGCTTGACCAGGAAATTCTTTTTGCGGAATGTGAGGATAAAATTTTTGAGCATCGACATAGACGCCATGACCCCCTGTAGGTAATATGATGGGAATTCCTCTTTTTGCTAATTCTTCACCCAAATAAGCAACTTGTTCTATCCTGTATTTTAAGTACTCCTCATCTATTCCTTCTTGAAGCCCTATGGCCAGTGCCTCTAGATCTCGACCACTCATACCTCCATAGGTTACAAAGCCCTCGTTGATGATTGCCAGTTGGTTAATCATCGGAAACAACTCCTCGTGTCGTGTACAGATAAAACCACCTATATTAACTAAACCGTCTTTTTTTGAACTCATTACACAGCCATCTGCATAAGAAAAAAGCTCTTGAGCGATTTCTTTGATGGATTTGGAGGCATACCCTTTTTCTCTTTGTTTAATGAAATAGCAATTCTCGGCAAAACGAGCAGCGTCAATCATCAAAGGGATATTGTTTTCTTTAGCAATGGTTGCTACAGTTCTTATGTTTTCCATTGATACAGGTTGACCTCCATTTCCATTTGAAGTTACAGTAATGATGATTAGAGGGATTTGCTCTTTGCCCTTATCTTTAATAAAACCCTTTAATTTATCAATATCCATATTTCCTTTAAAAGGATGGGGGTTTGAATTTGCTGTTCTCCCTTCTTCAATTATCAAATCCACAGGGATGGATCCTGCAATTTCAGAATGTCCTTTGAAACTGTCAAAATGTAAGTTTCCTAAAATATATCCGCCTTTTGAAGCATAGATTTGGGACATGATAAAGTCTGCTGCCCTACCTTGATGAGTAGGTTGTACATAGGGAAAGCCCATAATATCTTGTACAGAATCTCTCAGCTTAAAAAAACTAGTACTTCCAGCATAGGATTCATCTCCGGTCATAATTCCTCCCCATTGTTTACTACTCATTGCAGAGGTTCCACTGTCCGTTAACATATCAATAAACACATTTTCAGCAGGAATTTTAAAGACATTATAGTCTGCTTGTTGGATAAGTAATTCTCTTTCTTTTCGAGTAGTTTTTTTAATGGGTTCAACCATTTTTATTCGAAAAGGTTCCGCATCATCAAGAAATTTCATAAGGTAAATTCAATTTAGTATTCCGTACGGGATGTTTTAAAATTACATTTTCCTAACTTAAAAAAACCATTTTTATTTAAATTTAACAATCAAAATCAAAACAAATGAAAAGACGCGACTTTGTTAATCAGTTGGCAGTAGTAGGAGGTTTGACGGCCGCAGGATTCTCTCAAATGGCTTGCAGTACACCGAATACCTTTAAGATGGGACTTCAATTATACACTGTTCGGGACGCCATGGAACAAGACCCGATCACAACCTTAACAAAGCTAAAAGCGTTGGGGTATCAACATTTCGAAACCTATGGTTTTGACGCTCAATCAGAAATGTTATACGGTTTTAAAACAAAAGAGTTCAAACAGGTGTTGAATGACTTGGGATTGACAACAACAAGCGGTCACTTTGGATTTATGAACTATTTTGACGCTTCCCAAGATCAGCTCAGTTGGTTTGTAGATCAGTGTATTAAGGCTTCAAAAACACTAGAGGCTTCTTACCTAACTTGGCCTTTGGTAAATCCAGAAAAGAGAAACGCTGAAAGCTTTAAAATACTTGCCGATAAACTCAATTTTATAGGAGAACGTGTAAAGGCAGGGGGTTTAGGATTTGCTTATCACAACCACGGTTATGAATTTGAAAATTGGGAGGGAACAACAGGACATGAGATTTTGATGCAAAGAACCGATGCAGATTTGGTAAAATTACAAATGGACATGTATTGGGTGGTCCGTTCAGGAAAAACACCGAAGGAATTAGTAGATCAACAACCCAAGCGGTATACCATGTGGCATATTAAAGATATGGATAAGGTAACCCAGGACTACAGCGAACTTGGAAATGGCTCCATAGATTATACCCAAATACTTCCTGATGCAGAGGCGAGTGGGTTGGAATATTACTATTTAGAACAAGGTGGAAATTTTGAAGTAAACTCTATGGAAAGTGTAGCTACTTCAGCTCGCTTTTTCAAAAAGAATATTCAGCATCTCATTTGAGATTGATTCATTATTCGAAACCTTGAATTCCCTGGACGGTAGTATATTTCAAGGTAAAGCGTTTATCTGGGTAAATAATTTTGTAGGCTGTCTGAACTGCTAGGGTTGCTTCGTGAAACCCACAGAGGATTAATTTTAATTTACCAGGATAGATATTTACATCACCAACAGCAAAGATGCCTGGAATATTAGTTTGATAGTCTAGGGTGTGGTCTACTTTAATAGCATTTTTTTCAATATCCAGTCCCCAATTTGCAATGGGACCTAATTTAGGGGACAAACCAAAAAGAGGAAACCATACATCTACCTCTACTTTTTTGTCTTCCTGGTCTTTTTGTTTCAGGGTGATTGATTTTAACTTTTCCTCGCCTTCTAGGGCAATGACCTCTGCATGGGTGTAAAGTTCGAGCTTACCTTCTTCTTGAAGCTGGTAGGCTTTTTCCAGTGAATCTTTATGGGCTCTGAAGGCATCACTTCTGTGAACCAAGCCTACGCTACTGTTGTTTCTTTGTGCAAAGTAAATGGCCCAATCCAATGCTGAGTCTCCTCCTCCCGAGATGAAAAGTTTTTTACCTAGATAGGTCTCGGGGTCTTTGACGATATATGCTATTCCTTTGTTTTCAAATTTAGATAAGGTTTCAATTTGAGGCTTACGA
>VMCW01000194.1 GCA_008081175.1 Flavobacteriaceae bacterium | reverse complement strand
TCAAGGACTTAGAGGGTTTAAGGGTGGTCCCACCTGGGCTCGAACCAGGGACCAACTGATTATGAGTCAGCTACTCTAACCAACTGAGCTATAGGACCTTTAAACTCTACTGGGAGTTTAACGGCTGTAAAATTACTATTTCTTATTAAATTCTAGGTATAGATTTATAAGAATTCACTGTGATGATGTTGCTGTTTTAACTGATCAATCACAACTTAAAGAAAAGCGCACTCCAGGGTCAACTACCCAAGAGGAAGAAATGGAATAGTCTCTAGGAAAAAAGTCTTCTTCTATCCAGGCCCCTGTGTTGTAGCATGTTTCCTCTTCTTCTTCCGAATAATCCTGAAGGTTCAATTCGACACAAGAGGGGGGTATCGCATTGAGCTGATCCTCTCTAAGTTGAACACAGTTAAATGTATTGCTGTGCGCCCTTAGCCAATATAAATTTTGAATCGGAGAAAGGTCCAGTTGCTCTAAGGCATTATTAGACAAAGCCAAATATTCAATAAGTGGGTTTTGTGAAAAATCAACTTCGGTCAAAAGATTTCCATCAAGGTCTAGGCGCTCTACCTTAGTGGTTTGGGATAAATCCACCTCTTTCAAACGATTAAACCCTAATGCAACTACTTTCAATGAGGAATTGGAGGGCAGTTGAATTTCTCCTTCATTACTGTCGTCAAAAGTGTCCCATGCCACTAAATATTCCAACTTAGACATAAAGCTTAAATCTAAATTTTTGAGCTTGCTGTCCCATATTCTAAGATTAAAAATATTTGGTGAATTTCTCAAGTCGAGTTCTGTAAGCTTATTGTTATGTGTTGTAAGCGAGTATAATTTAGGAGAATTGTTAATTTCTAAGGTTTCTAAAGTTTGGGTGTTATATATCCAAAGGTTTTCTAGAAATGGATTGTTTTTGAGGTAAAGTGCATTAATTGGGTTGCCAGGTAAAATGATGTTCACAAGGTTTTGGTTGTTTGTCAAATCTAAAACACCTGAAATCTGATTTTCTCCTGCACTCAGGCCTTGAAGGCTTTTGAAGTCTTCAATACCAACTAAAGAAACAATCCCTCGTTTTTCAACATTTATAACCTCTACATTACTAATTGAGGAAGTAGTTACAAAATTATCCCGCACATCATCTAGTCCTTGTTCTATCAAATAGTTTTCAAAGGCCGCATCTGCTATGTAGGTTTTGTTTTCTTCATATGAAATGTCCTTTTCTCCCTCTAAAGAGCTTTGACAAACCCCGGTTAGCTCGATATCAAAACTAATGTTGTCTTCTTCTACAGAGATATTAATCAAACTGCCTATCTGCTGTCCCTGGTTGTCGGATAAACGAATACGATCTGATGAAGTCACCTCATATGTTCCGGTAAGTACACCATTGTCAGAGGTATAGATTTTAAAAGTGAAGGTACTGTTTAAGATTAAATCGGTTACATCACAGCTGTTCTCTTTGGAGGAGCCACTCACTCCCTTCTTCTTTATTTTCCATTTCCCTACTCCTAAAAAAGTGTCCTGTTCCAAATCAACCAACGGCTCTTTGTCGGAACAGCTTAGAAAAAGTGTCAAAAAAAAGAACGGTAGCACTAAAGCCCTTTGGAACATCGCCAGTAAAATTTTTCTTGTTTTAAAATAAAGTTTCTCTATCAAATTTACTAAAAAACCGACAAGGGCAAACACCAATATTTTCCCCAGAGAACCAAATTTTTATTCACAAGAGTGTTCCTCTGTCGGCCCAAAAGTCTTTAAACAATACTCCCTATATTTACAAAAAAATTTACCTTGAAAAAAAAGAAACCGGATCATGTTGTCTGGGATGAAACCCACGACCGCTATTTCGCAAAAATACTCCCTTATGCAAGTTCCCTCAGTGGCCCTATTATCGAGGTGCCAAACGTAGATGCATTCAAAAAGAAAGGAGTGGACAAGGTTTCTAAACAGTTTCAAGCTGAGCTTACCGACTTGCAGCAGCAAATAAAAGCGTTTGTTTCTTTAGCTGCAGATACACAGCTGGTATACAATGCGCAGTTTAAATTTGAGCCTATCGTTGGCGAAACCTACCATCTTTACCAGGGAAAAGAGTCTGCTTTTCTTTCGCTTATTGACCCTGCTGAATGGGACAAAAAGCACTTAGGTAGCTTTCGTTTGAATAGTGATTATAAATGGGAGCGTCTTTAAGCCCTTTTTTCTACGTACTTTTGTTTTATGGACAAACAGGAAACTCCTCGTCAAAAGAAAATAAATACCGTATTACAGCAAGAAATTGCAGTACTACTTCAAAAAGCCATTCGGAAAGGAAATGTGTCCAACCTCATGGTTTCAGTCACCAAAGTACAAGTCACCTCAGATCTTACTTTGGCAAAGGTCTACCTGAGTATTTTTCCAAATGATAAGGCTCTCACCCTCTTTGAGGGCCTAAAAGAAAACGGATATCAGCTACGACACGACCTCTCTCAAATCATGAAAAATCAATTGAGGCGCATTCCAGAGCTTTCGTTTTATTTAGACGACTCTTTAGACTATATCGAAAAGATAGAGCAAGAAATTAAAGCAGGGGGCAATCCCATAAAAAATCCCTCCAGTCTCGAGACCAGACAGAAAAAGTAACACCTCTTTATCATGTTCTTTTCCTTAAAAATTGCTTGGCGTTACTTTTTTTCAAAAAGCAAACAAACGGTCATTAATCGGATTAACGGCTTTGCCTTTTTTATGGTAGTCGTTGCTACCGCTGCGCTTTTTATTGTACTCAGTGCTTTTGCTGGTCTCAAAGACTTTGGGTTATCCTTTACAAACACATTTGATCCAGACTTCAAGTTAGTGCCTGAACAGGGCACCTATTTTACCGTCTCTGATGACGTTTTGTCTAAAATAAACTCTTTACCCCAAGTGATTGCCTCAGCTCCAGAAATTGAAGAAAAGGTGTTTTTATCCTATAAAGAAAAAAACCAGGTGGCTTACCTAAAAGCGGTGCGCCCAGATTATACTACTGTCGTTCCTGCAGACCGTCTTATTGCTTTAGGAGAGTGGCTTTCCTTTGAAGGCCCTGATGTAGTAGTTGGGTTTGGCATTGCCGGAAGCATGACTCTGGGTATATATGATTACAGCAGCTTTTTAAACATAACTGTTCCCAAAAAAAGACAGAACACACTCTTGAATCAAGACCCCTTTACGTCCTCTCCAAGTGTCGTTTCTGGCCTGTTTCAAATCAGTGAGGATTTAGACAAAAAGTACCTCTTTTCTAGTGCTGCGTTTGGTCAAGAGCTCCTGAGCTTAGAAAAAAACCAATACTCTTCTGTTGTCATTAAATCTTCTGAGGGAATAATTAAAGAAACCCTTTTAAAAGAGATCGCTCCTTTTTTTGAGGTCCCTGTTCGTTTGGTTTCTAGAGAAGAACAGCATGCGGCTCTTTACCGAATGCTAAACGTGGAGCAACTTGCGCTTTACTTTATTTTTTCACTCGTTATGGTCATTGCTTTATTCAATGTGGTAGGAGCATTAATTATGATGATTTTGGACAAAAGAGAACAGCTCAAAATTATGTTGGCGCTAGGTGCAGACTCAAAAAGTATTCATCGTATCTTTTTCGTTCTAGGGCTACTCATTTGTGGAATAGGAGGTGCTGTAGGGCTTCTTTTTGGTGGTCTACTCGTATATTTACAAAGCAAACATCCTTTTATTTTTGTGCCTGGAACACGGTTGTCCTACCCTGTCCTTTTTGAATGGGAAAACCTTTTAATTGTTTTGATTACTTTGATGTTTTTAGGTTCCTTAAGTACTGCTTGGGCTACTCGGGGATTGTCCAAAAAAGTGTTTTTTTACACCAGTTCTTCTCCGGCATACGCTTCCAAAACTTCATCAAACACCTGAAAGACCTCCTCTGATCGGTTTGAAGTAACCATTCGTGTTCGGTAGGGTTTAAAGTTCTCTAGCCCTTTGAAGTAATTGGTATAGTGTCTTCTTGTTTCTAAAACACCTAGGACTTCGCCTTTCCAGTCCACTGCCATTTCTAAATGTCTCCGCGCTACAGAAACTCGATCCGCTACAGAAGGCTCTGAAAGGTGGGTGCCCGTTTTCATAAAATACTTCACTTGGTTGAAAAACCAAGGATTTCCTATACTTGCCCTTCCAATCATCGCTCCGTCCAATCCGTATAGGTTTTTCATCTCTACTGCACGTTCAGGTGTGTTGACGTCTCCATTTCCAAAAATAGGAATGTGCATTCTGGGGTTGTTTTTTACCTCGGCTATGGGTCGCCAGTCTGCTTCCCCTTTATACATTTGAGCACGAGTTCTACCGTGTATGGATAAGGCAGCGCAACCAACATCCTGTAGGCGTTCCGCAACCTCAACAATTTTTATAGACTCGTGGTCCCAGCCCAAGCGAGTTTTAACCGTTATAGGGAGTTGGGTTCGCTTTACCATCGCTTCGGTTAGTTTCACCATCAAGGGGATGTCTTTGAGAATTCCTGCTCCTGCACCTTTGCAGACAACTTTTTTGACTGGGCAGCCAAAATTAATATCTATGATGTCGGGTTGGGTAGCCTCCACAATTTCAACTGCACGCATCATCGAGTCCAAATTGGCACCAAAAATTTGAATCCCTACTGGACGCTCTTTTTCGTAAATGTCCAACTTCTGAACACTTTTAGCCGCATCGCGTATCAAACCCTCACTAGAGATGAACTCTGTATAGACCACATCTGCACCGCCTTCCTTACATAAAGCCCTAAAAGGAGGATCACTGACGTCTTCCATGGGGGCCAAAAGCAAGGGAAATTCTCCTAACTCTATCGAGCCAATCTTAACCACTTCTGTTTCTTTTCGACAAAAATAAGGAAAAGTATGGGGTTCGCCTTTTTTACCTCTGTATCAAAGCGATAAAAGAATGAAAACAAAAGTTGATAAGAATCCCTAATGCAGTGTTACTATGCCCTATATTTGCAAAGCTATGACAGATGGAGTTGTATGAAAAACATCAGAAATTTTTGCATTATTGCCCATATAGATCACGGTAAAAGTACCCTTGCTGATCGCTTGCTTGATTTTACAGGTACTGTAAGTGAGCGCGAAAAACAAGACCAGCTCTTAGACAATATGGACTTGGAACGTGAACGGGGAATTACGATCAAATCTCACGCTATACAGATGGAGTATACCCATGAAGGGGAGACTTACATACTCAACCTTATAGACACCCCGGGACATGTGGATTTTTCTTATGAGGTTTCTCGTTCTATAGCTGCCTGTGAGGGGGCGTTGCTCATCGTGGATGCCGCACAAAGCATCCAAGCACAGACAATTTCCAACCTCTATCTCGCACTGGAAAACGACTTGGAAATCATTCCTGTTTTAAATAAAATAGACCTCCCTTCTGCCAACCCAGAAGAGGTTACAGATGATATTGTAGACCTTCTGGGCTGTGCTCCAGAAGACGTAATCCCCGCCTCTGCCAAAACAGGTATGGGGATTCAAGAAATTTTAACAGCAATTATTCAGCGCGTTCCCTCTCCCAAAGGGAATCCAGAGGCACCACTTCAAGCGTTGATTTTCGATTCTGTCTATAATCCATTTCGTGGGGTTGAAACCTATTTTAGAGTAATAAACGGATCCATTAAGAAAGGTCAGAAAATACAGTTTATCGCTACACAAAAAACCTATTATGCCGACGAAATAGGTACACTCAAACTCAATCAAGAATCTAAAAAAGAAATTTCTGCTGGTGATGTGGGGTATTTGATAACAGGCATCAAGGAAGCTAAAGAGGTTAAGGTGGGTGACACCATTACGAACCCTGAAAATCCAACACGGGAAGCAATAGATGGTTTTGAAGAGGTAAAACCAATGGTTTTTGCGGGCATCTACCCTGTAGATACTGAAGAGTACGAAGAGCTGCGTTCTTCAATGGAAAAGCTTCAGCTCAACGATGCCTCCTTGGTCTTTTTCCCAGAAAGTTCAGCAGCGCTCGGTTTTGGTTTTCGTTGTGGTTTCCTGGGTATGCTCCACTTAGAAATTATCCAAGAACGCCTGGAACGAGAATTTAATATGACAGTCATCACAACTGTTCCCAACGTTTCATATCAGGCTTTTACTAAAAAGAACCCCGATGAAGTCCTATGGGTCAACAACCCATCTGACCTGCCAGATCCCTCAGGATTGGATCGTGTGGAAGAGCCTTACATCAAAGCATCAATAATTACCAAAGCGGAGTTTGTAGGAAACGTCATGTCTTTGTGCATTGAAAAACGGGGGCAAATAACCAACCAAACGTATCTTACTCCAGAGCGGGTAGAGCTTTCTTTTGACATGCCTTTGGCGGAAATTGTGTTTGATTTTTACGACCGCTTAAAGACCGTTTCAAAAGGCTATGCTTCTTTCGATTATAGTCCCCTGGGTATGCGTCCTTCTAAATTAGTGAAAGTGGACATCTTATTGAATGCCAATCAGGTTGATGCCCTTTCTGCGCTTGTACATGCAGATAATGCGTACACTATAGGGAAAAAAATGTGTGAAAAATTGCGCGAACTCATCCCCCGCCAACAATTTGATATTCCCATCCAGGCGGCAATAGGAGCTAAAATTATCTCCAGAGAAACCATTAAAGCACTTCGAAAGGACGTCACTGCAAAATGCTATGGTGGTGACATTACCAGAAAGCGTAAGCTTCTCGAAAAGCAGAAAAAAGGGAAAAAGAAAATGAGACAAGTCGGAAATGTAGAAATTCCACAACAGGCTTTTATGGCTGTACTTAAGCTTAACGACTGATTTTCTCTCTCATTTATTCGTTCTTTTATGGGCTTTTGACAAACAAATTTAGTGTTATCAAAAATCACGGTTCTTTTGAGCTGTCACGAATAGTGAGAACACTAGGTAAAATTTAGTATTTTTAGTTATACTTAATAGCAACAAACGAAAGAAGAGAGCCTAGATGTCCGAAAAAAGGAGTTTAAATTTAATTGATAACTGGAAAAGTGATCTAATTGCGGCGGTAAGTGTTTCGCTTATTGCCCTTCCTCTTTCTTTAGGAATTGCTTTAGCAGCTGGTGCTCCTGCCATGTCTGGGATAATCTCTGCTTTTGTCGGTGGTGTGGTGACAACCTTTTTCCGGGGCGGACATGTTTCAATCAATGGGCCTGCAAAAGGGGTAATTGCTGTCATACTGCTTGGTATTACCCTCATGGATGATGGTTCTGGGCAAGCTTTTAATTATGTGTTGGCGGCTATTGTAGTTTCTGGATTGATACAAGCGGTTTTGGGCCTATTTAAACTAGGACGGTTTGCAGAAATATTTCACTCTTCTGTCATTACTGGAATTTTAGCAGCAATCGGTATCGTGATTTGTGCCAAACAAATTCATGTTGCATTAGGCACAAGTTCCGATAGCCCAAACATTGTACAAAACCTTTCAGACGCAATAACATTACTACCACAAGCAAACCCATTTGTTGTTTTGATTTCTTTGTCTGGTTTCATTTTGTTGCTGGTCCAATCTAAAATAAACAATAGGTTTTTTAATATTTTACCGATTCCTATGTGGGTGTTAGCCCTCTCTATTCCTTTTGCTTATCTATTTGATTTTTTTAATGAGCATACCCTTTCATTCTTTGGAAAAAATTATACTGTTGGGCCTGATCTTTTGTTACAAATCCCTGATAATATAATAGATTCCATCGTGTTTCCTAATTTTGGTATGGTTAGAACGATAGAATTCTGGACCACTGTTTTTTCTCTTTTAATAATTACGAGTATTGAGTCTTTGGCTATTGCAAAAGCTGTCGATAAACTTGATCCATTTAAAAGAAAAACGGATTTAAACAAAGAGCTAACAGGTATCGGTTTGAGTACAGCGGTAGCAGGATTAATTGGTGGGCTGCCAATTATTGCTGTTATAATAAGAAGTACAATAAACATCCAGAATGGAGCAAAAACAAAATGGAGTAATCTTTACCAAGGAATCTTATTGATCTTTTTTATTGTTGTGCTAGGCCCTTTAATGCGACAAGTTCCTTTGTGTGCTTTTGCTATACTTCTGGTGTATACTGGTTTTAAGCTGGCTTCTCCAAGCGTTTTCAAACAGGTGTATTCTAAAGGAACGGAACAGCTTGTCTTTTTTCTCGCAACCATGATTATTACTGTTTATACAAACCTTCTTGTTGGTTTATTTGGCGGGTTGGTTTTGGTTTTAATTAGTCATCTTTTATTGGCGAGAGTACCTTTTCGTCAATTTTTTAAAATGGTATTTAACTCGGGTTCAGATTTGATTTCAAATCAAGACGGCTCCTATCAATTAAAAATTAAAGGTGTTGCAAACTTTTTAGGAATATTAAAAATCAACAAACTCGTAACAAAAATTCCTCCTAGTAAGAATGTAATTATCGAAATGTCCGAAACGCGTTTGGTAGGGATTACTTTTATGGATTATATCGTCGATTTTTTGAGGGCTCAAAAAAGTTCGGGTGGTCAGGTTTCAATCGTTGGGCTAGACTCTCATGTTTCCTTTTGTAATCACAACAGGGCTTTAAAAATAGCCCTTAATAACACTCCAAAAAAACTATCTCCAAGACAGATTCGCCTTCAGAACATAGCAAACACAGAGGGTTACAAATATAATTACTCTGTAGATTGGGACACCACGTATCTTAAAAAGTTCCATTTTTTTGAAATACGGCCTATTGAACGTAAGTCAAATTGTCTTGAAGGAGTTTTTAATGATTTTAATGTCTCATGGGAAATAGCAGATGTAACATTCAATGACGGCGCTGCATTTTCGGCAGAGACTTTTTACACCACAGTAATGGCCTTAAAAATTAACAAAAAGATGCCTATTTTCTCCATGGAAAAAGAAGGGCTTTTTGAGAAAATTTTTGACAAGGTAATTGCTTTTGCAGGCCACAAAGATATAGACTTTGAAATGTATCCTAATTTTTCAAGTAAGTTTCTTATCACTGGCCGTGATGAATCTGAAATTCGCGCTTTCTTTACTGATGAAATCATTTCTTTCTTTGAAAACAGGCAAATTTACCATATTGAAAGTAACGGAAACGGACTCATAATTTTTAACAAAATAAAATTAGCAAGAACAGATGAAACCATGGCGTTAATTAAATACAGTCAAGAATTGACAAAACTCTTGTTGAAATAGAATGAAGTTACACGTCGTTGAAGCAGGAAATTTCAAGTTGGACGGAGGTGCTATGTTTGGGGTTGTTCCCAAAGTATTGTGGGAGCGAACTAATCCAGCGGACGAAAACAATCAAATCGAAATGGCTTGTCGTTGCCTGCTTGTAGAACATGACAGCCGGTTGATTTTGATTGACACAGGAATGGGTGAAAAACAAAGTGAAAAATTCTTTAGTCACTACCACAGATGGGGAAACCATACATTAGAGGGTTCGCTTAAAAAAGCGGGCTTTGCCATAGATCAAATCACAGATGTATTTTTAACACACCTTCACTTTGATCACTGTGGAGGGGCGGTTCGTTATACCGACCAAGGAACGCTCGTTCCTTCTTTTCCAAACGCCTCTTTTTGGGTACACAAAGAACATTGGTTGTGGGCAACCACTCCCAATGTAAGAGAAAAAGCTTCTTTTCTCCCAGAAAACATACTCCCTTTAGAAAAAAGTGGGCAGCTTCAATTTATCGAGGGCTCCGGGCCTTTATTGGAAAAGACCCCTTTTCCTTTTTCTATTCTTTTGGTGGACGGACATACAGAAAAACAGATGCTACCTATTATTGACTACCGAGGAAGTCGGTTGGTTTTTTGTGCAGACTTAATTCCCACCGCAGGACATCTTCCCGTTCCTTATGTGATGGGGTATGATACTCGCCCTTTATTAACGCTAGACGAAAAATCAGCTTTTTTAAAAGAAGCTGAAGAAAATGACGTTCTTTTGTTTCTTGAACACGATCCTAATCACGAGATCATTTCTCTTAAAAAAACAGAAAAAGGGGTGCGAATGAAAGCCTCTTATCGTTTGGATTCTTATTTTAGTGTTTCTTAAAAACAGTTATCATTTAAAACCTTTTTGCAATGCGGTTTATTCTCTTTTCTTTTTTATTCTTTTTGTCTTTTGTTCATGTACAGGCACAATACTGGCAACAAGCTGTAGACTATACTATGGATGTGGAATTGGATCCTGAAAGTGCGAATTATTTTGGGTCCCAAACTTTGGTTTATACAAACAATTCTCCGGAAACGCTACACAAGGTGTTTTATCACTTGTATTTCAACGCCTTCCGTCCTGGGAGCGAAATGGCTGTCCGCCTTAAAAGCGCTCCTGATCAAAACAGGCGTTTCAAAGTAGACCTAGACAGCCTGACTGCTGAACAACAAGGTTTTTTAAAAGTTATTGATCTAAAGCAAGACGGAGAATTAGTAAAAGTTGTCGACTCTGAGACTATACTAGAAGTCATCCTAAATAAGCCCATCCCTCCAGGAGGTACTTCTACGTTTGAGCTACAATTCAACGGTCACGTGCCCGATGTAATCCGCCGTGCCGGAAAAAACTCCAGCGAAGGAGTCGCTTTTTCAATGGCACAATGGTATCCTAAAATGGCTGAATACGATGTAGAGGGTTGGAATACCGATCCCTATACAGGAAGAGAATTTCATGGTGTTTGGGGCGATTTTGATGTTAAAATTACTTTAGATGAAAAGTTTATGGTTGCCGCCAGTGGATATCTCCAAAATGCTGACATTATCGGAAAAGGTTACTCGGAAAGAAAGCGCCCTAAAACAAAAAAAGGAAAAATTACGTGGCATTTTGTGGCTCCACAAGTTCATGACTTTACCTGGGCCGCTGACCCTGATTATATTCACGATATCTATCCTGGTCCTAACGGTGTAGCGCTTCATTTCTTTTATAAAAACGATCCTGAAATACTGGAAAATTGGAAAAAACTTCAGCCTCATACTGCTCAGATGATGGCTTATTTTAATGAAAAAATAGGTCCGTATCCTTATAAAAAATATTCTGTTGTCCAAGGAGGAGATGGTGGTATGGAATACGCGATGTTGACCCTGATAACTGGGGGAAGAAACTACAATTCTTTGTTTGGTGTAACGGCTCATGAACTTGCCCATTCCTGGTTTCAACACGTTTTAGCAACCAATGAAACCAAGCATGAGTGGATGGACGAAGGTTTTACTTCCTTTATCTCTACTCTTGCTGGAAACGAAATTTTAGAACGAAACAGTGAATTTCCTTTAGAAGGATCATACAGAGGGTATTATCAGTTGGCAAACTCAGGAGGAGAAATGCCACAAAGCACCAACGCCAATCGCTTTTATCACAATTATGCCTATGAAAGAAATGCGTACAGTAAAGGCGCTGTTTTTTTAGGACAGTTGGGTTATATAATGGGTAATGATAAACTTTTTGAAACCCTACAAACCTATTATTCTGAATGGAAATTCAAACACCCTCAACCTAACGATTTAAGAAGAATTGCAGAACGTGTTTCAGGACTTCAATTGCAGTGGTACCTCACTGACTGGACCCAAACAACAAATAAAATTGATTATGCTGTTGAGTCGGTAATAGAAAAAGAGGCAACAACACAAATACAGTTGATACGAAAAGAATTAATGCCAATGCCACTAGAAATTCTCGTTGTTCTCAAAGATGGTAGTAGTGAATTGCATTACGTACCCATCTCACTAATGCGAGGAGAAAAAGAAAATCCATACCCTTTGAAATGGGTCGTACATAAAGACTGGTCCTGGTCACACTTAAATTACACTTTGACTGTTGACTACCCAAAAGATGCAATTGAAGCTGTTATTATAGATCCGTCAAATTTGATGGCAGATATAGACAAAAGCAATAATTACTATGCCGCTTCAAAAGATTGAATGCTCGCTGATTCCTCTCAAAGGGAAAACAGTTATTGATCTTTTATTTGAAAAGGGAAAACACTACAAGAGTAAAACGCTCTTACTACGTTTAAATAAAGAGGAAGATACCCTGGTGCTTGAAGCAGGAGTTACGGTGTCCAAAAAAAATTTTTCTAGAGCTGTAGATAGAAACCGTATAAAAAGAGTACTTCGTGTTGCTTTAAAAGAACTGCCACGAAATCTTTCTTTCGGTGGCCAGTGTATGTTGATTTATACCGGTAAAGAAATGCCAAATACAGCTCTTATTGTCGAAGAAGTAAAAGAGCTATTTGAAAAAATATAGCTTTACTGCTTTATCATAGCAATATGTGGTATTCCATCCTCTAAATAAGTGTCGCCTGTTTTTTCAAAACCATGCTGGTTGTAAA
>VMCW01000170.1 GCA_008081175.1 Flavobacteriaceae bacterium | reverse complement strand
GAGAGTTACAAAGGGATACGCCCTGCACCGGGCTATCCAGCTTGTCCTGATCATTTAGAGAAAAGTACACTGTGGAACCTCCTAGAGGTGGAAGAAACCATAGGAGTAAAACTGACAGAAAGTTTGGCTATGTGGCCCGCTTCTTCCGTATCTGGCTATTACTTTGCACACCCCGAGGCATACTATTTTGGATTGGGAAAAATTAAAACAGACCAACTAAAATCATATAGCACACGCAGGGGAATTTCCCTAGAAGAAGCCAGAAAATGGTTGAATCCCAATCTTGCTGAATAATAAGATAATAGAAATTAATAGCCAATGAAAGTAACAGAACACATTGCCCAAGCAAAAAATCAAACGCAGTTTACCTTTGAGATTTTACCTCCCCTAAAAGGACAAAATATCCACACCCTGTTTGATGCTATAGATGAATTGATGGAATTTAAACCGCCTTTCATTGACGTAACATACCATAGGGAAGAACATATTTATAAACAAGTGGGCAACGGTTTACTTGAAAAGAAAGTCATAAGAAAGCGTCCTGGGACGGTAGGAATTTGTGCTGCTCTTCAAAGTAAGTACCAGATAGATGCAGTTCCTCATATCCTCTGTGGGGGGTTTAGTAAAGAGGATACAGAGAATTTTTTAATCGATCTGGACTTTTTGGGTATTGACAATCTTGTAGCACTACGTGGAGATGCAGTAAAGACAGAGACCTATTTTACTCCAACAGAAGATGGACACCGTTACGCAAACGAATTAGTAGAACAAATAACTGCCTTAAACCAAGGTATTTATTTGGATGAAGAATTGTTAAATTCTCATGCTACTGATTTTTGTATTGGGGTTTCAGGCTATCCTGAAAAGCATATGGAAGCACCCAGTTTGAAGAGTGATTTACACTTTTTAAAGAAAAAAATTGAAGCTGGTGCAAATTATGTTGTTACCCAAATGTTTTTTGACAATCAGAAGTTTTTTGAATTTGTAGACAAAGCACGTGAGGAGGGAATAGATGTCCCTATCATCCCTGGTCTTAAGCCTCTTTCCACACAAAAACAACTCAACATGATTCCCCATCGCTTTCATGTCGATCTTCCAGAGGCTTTGATAAAAGAAGTGCTTCGATGTAAAGACAATGAAGCTGTGCGTCAGGTAGGGGTAGAATGGTGTATCGAACAAAGTAAAGAGCTGAAAGCTGCAGGCGTTCCCTTTTTGCATTACTATTCTATGGGAAAATCAGACAATATCAAGGCGATTGCAAAAGAAGTTTTTTAGGCTGTTAAACTTGTAAACAGTTGTTCTAAACTTTCATTTTTAAGTTGAAGTTTAAGAATTTTCAACCCATTATCATGAGCAAAATCAAAGATTGCAGGGCGTAGGTCTTGTTTGCCAGTTACATGGATTTCGTAGTCAAAGTCATGGGTGTTTTTCACTTTGGAAACTCCGACAATTCTATTTAAGGCTTCCGTTTCTATACGGAAGTCAAAACTCACTTCAATGATTTGATTTTGATCTTTTCTCAAAATTTCCAAATTTTCATCCAGCACTATTCTTCCCTTGTTGATGATCAATACCCGATCACAAAGTGCATCGATCTCTTGGAGGATGTGGGTAGAAAGAAGTACAGTTTTATCTTTTCCCAGCTCGCGAATGAGTTTTCGAATTTCAACCAGTTGATTGGGATCCAGCCCTGTAGTGGGCTCGTCCAGGATGATGAATTTGGGATTGTGAATGAGGGCTGCGGCAAGGCCCACTCGTTGTTTATACCCTTTTGAAAGGATTTCAATTTTTTTGTTTTGATATTCTAACAGACCAGTTTGTTTTAAGAGTTCTTCTACTGGAGGGTTTTGAAGTCGATACAATCCGCTGACGTAGAGGAGGTATTCTTTAACATACATTTCTGGGTAAAGCGGATTGTTTTCCGTCAAATAACCTATTTCTTTTTGTATCTCTAAGCGTTCTTTTTTCAGGTCTTTGTCAAAAAAAGTTCCTTTACCGTCCCATTCTCTGTAAAAACCTGTCAGGATTTTCATCAAGGTTGATTTTCCTGCACCATTGGGACCTAAAAGACCCACAACCTCACCTTTTTTTAGGGTAAAGGAAATGTCTTTTAACGCCTGAACAGCTCCAAAGCTTTTAGAAATATTTTCTATGAAAAGACTCATAAATTTTTAGTTAAAGATACGTCATTCTAAAGAGTCCTTTTTTTGTTTTTTGTCCAGCTGCTTTCTAATATTACTGTGATCAAAATCAACACTCCACCAATGATGCTTTTAAAGTCTGGAATTTCAGAAAGAAAAAGGACGCCCAATAAAACACCAAACAAGGGCTGGATACTACTCATAATGCTAGCTGTACTGATACTAAAATGAGAAAAACTACTAAGAAAAAGCGTATGACCCACGGCAGTTGTTAAAGCACCTAGAAGAAATAAATAGGGCCATTGGGTACTGAGAGATACTTCAGGATATATCCAGTGAACAGGGAGTAGGAGTAATGTAATTACTCCTAATTGGTAAACCATTTGAATCGATCCATTACTCATGCTATGGTGCTTTTTTAAAATCAGGTTCCTTAGCGAATAGGCAACTGCTGAAAACAACCCGATGAATACTCCTTGCGTTGAGGTGTTATTTAGATCAAAGGAGGGGACTAAAAAATAGATACCAATTAAGATTAGTGCCCCCAGAAATAAATGTCTTTTTTGAAGTTGTACTTTCATGAAAAAGGGTTCCAAAAAAACTGTAATGATGGGATAAGTAAAAAGTGAGAGCATTCCAATAGCGACATTACTCCACTGTAGGGCATAGAAATAAGTAATCCAGTGTAAGGCCATAAAAAAACCACTCCACACTACCGCACTTCCATATTTTTTCCATTCGATTTTAAAGGTCATCTTTTTACTTTTTGCGTAAAAAACCAATAAGACCAGTGCAATTGCTGATCGAAACCATATGGATACTGCAGGCGGGAGAGCAATGTATCGCCCTAGAACTCCAGAGGTGCTGACAAACAACATCCCCAAGTTGAGCATGAGGACGTAATAGAGGTGTGGGTTTTTAGATTTTTTAAATATCATTTAGTAGATGAAGTAACGAATAAGATGAATGGTCAATAAACCCCAAAATGTTCCCGTAGCCATACTCAATACCGCTAAAATAATAGCATGAGGCATCCACTCCTTTTTATAGGCTGCCGTTACTGCAGGAGCAGTAGCAATTCCTCCCACATTGGCCATGCTTGCTATGGGAACCCATGCCGTATTTACACGAAGTAATTTGGCAACAAACAACATGAAAATAAAATGACTCACCAGCCAAAAAACAAGAAAAGTAAGAAAGGCAGGATCAAAACGAATCAAACTGAATTTGAGTTTTAGACCCAATATGGCCATTACAATTAATATCAAAATACTTCCAATTTTCAGTACAAAGCGCCCGTTCCAGGTTTTTATAAAAAAACCTAGCCCCAGTCCTACGAGAGACAATACCACAATTTTGCCTACAAAAGAATCCATAGTGATGTGAACGAAAAAAACCACTCCTAGCAAAAGGAGTAAACTCAAAATAGGATGTATTTTTTTGCCTGATGAAAAAGAGAAGTTTTCGGGTGGAGAAAGGGCATTAATTTTAAGAAGTTTATTCAGAGCATCACTTTTTTTAATGCTTTGAAACATTCCAATGGTCCATATATTTACCAGGATATTATCCAGTATCAAAACGGTTAAAAACAGAGCTTCAGAACAAGCGACCACCTCTTTAAGAACAAGCTGACTGGTGCTTCCTCCAATCCAGCTTCCCACCACAGGGGGGATCGCCTTCCATACTTCTTGACCAATAAAAAGATCTTTGACTAATGAGCTGTCCTGAAAAAAGAAAAGGATACAAACAGGAAATAAGGCAATCCAAAAGGAACCGGACAGAAATACAACGATGGGTTTCCAGCCCACAGCTCTCAATTGGGTTAAAGACAAGCTACTCATCACTGCTAATACCGCTAAGGGAATGATAAGTGTTTTACTCCAATCATGTAAAGGGTCTTCACTAAAGTCCCGATTGAATAGATAGCTGACTAAGGCAGGAATCAGATATGCCAACAATATGGAAGGAATCCAATTGAAGAGTTTTTTGATCCATGGGTGCTGTAACCGTTCAAAAAAAACGATAAGTACTAACGTACTTAGAGTTATTAATCCAGACGCTACCATTGAGTCTCAATTTTAAATCACACTCAATATAGTTAATGTTAATGGATTGGCAGTATGAAACAATTCGGTAAACATATGGTTATGCAAAAATGAATTTGTGCTTTTTAATTTGAAAAAAAAAGGATAAAAATTTGTTTTTGAAGAAAGCAATAGTACTTTTGTTGGGATTTAAACAAAATGAAAACTACTTTCTTTTATTACAACAGTTTTTACTACTTCTATTCTAGAGATAGCAGGACTTTGTAGTATTGGAATAACAATATAAAAATGTAAAAGTCCTGAGATAATCGGGACTTTTTTTTTGATAACGATGGAATCAAAAATTAAAGTAGCAATACAAGGAAAACTAGGTTCCTTTCATCACATCGTCGCAGAGCGCTATTTTTCTGAAAGGCTATCTCTAGTCCCCTGTGATACATTTGATGCAACTGTTTCTACTTTGGTAAAAGGTGAGGCCGATCAGGCTGTATTGGCTATAGAAAATTCAATAGCGGGATCCATAATTCCCAACTATGCTCTCATTGATCGGAACGACTTACAAATAATTGGCGAGTATGGATTGAGTATTCACCACAATTTTATGGTGCTTCCAGGACAAACTGTGGAAGAGATTAAAGAGGTGCATTCACATCCCATGGCTTTATTGCAGTGTAAAGATTTTTTTAACCAACACCCTCACATTCGTTTGGTAGAAGCAGAAGATACTGCTGAAGAAGCCCAAAGAATTTCAGAACAGCAGCTCGAAGGAATTGGTGCTATTGCCAGTAAAGAGGCAGCAGCACGCTACGGACTCAGCGTCCTGGCAGCCTCAATCCAGACTATTAAAAACAACGTAACACGATTTGTGATCGTACAGAAAAAAGGAGCTTTGGTTCCCCAGGCTCAGATCAATAAAGCAGCTTTGAAATTTACCTTAGACCACCAAAGAGGAAGTTTGGCTGCGGTACTCAATGTAATGAGTGACTGTCAACTTAATTTGACAAAAATCCAATCGCTTCCTGTAATTGAAACTCCAGGGAAGTATGCTTTTTTTGTAGATGTTACTTTTGAAGATTTTGCACATTACGACAAGGCTAGAAAAGTAATAGCAATTATGGCTTCAAAATTTAAAATATTAGGCGAATACGCACAACACCAAAGAGGATGATTACAGCAAATCGTTTAGAGCACGTAAAGGAATATTACTTCTCTCAAAAATTAAGAGAAGTAGCTGCTATGGTCCAATCTGGAAAACCCGTCATCAATATGGGTATTGGTAGCCCTGACTTGGATCCACACCCAGCCGTGATCAAAGCGCTCTCCGAGGCAATGAGCCATCCGAAGGCACATATGTATCAGAGCTATCAAGGTTTACCAGAATTAAGACATGCCATCGCTTCTTTTTATGAAACATATTATCAAGTGGGTTTAGACAGTACTTCTCAGGTGCTCCCCTTAATGGGTTCAAAAGAAGGAATCATGCATCTTTCTATGGCGCTTCTCAACCCAGGAGATGAAGTCTTGATACCCAATCCAGGGTATCCTACTTACACTTCTGTGACCCATTTGATGGAAGCCAAGCCTGTATTTTACGACCTTAAGGAAACCAATAACTGGCAGCCTGATTTTGATGTTTTGGAAGCTATGGACACATCCAATGTAAAACTTATGTGGATCAATTATCCTCATATGCCTACAGGAGTAGATGCTACAATTACTACCTTCGATCGACTGGTTTCCTGGGCAAAACAACGCAATATTCTATTGGTAAATGACAATCCTTACAGTTTTGTTTTAACGAAAAAGCCTCAAAGCCTTTTAGCACGACCCGATGCAATTAAAGTAGCTGTAGAGCTCAATTCCCTTAGTAAATCATTTAATATGGCTGGTTGGAGAGTAGGGATGCTTTGTGGAAATGCAGCTGTAATTCAAGCGGTTTTAAAAGTAAAAAGTAATATGGATTCCGGTATGTTTTACGGTATTCAAAAAGGAGCTATCGCCGCCTTAAAAATGACTCCAGATTGGTTTGAAAATCTCAATGGAATCTATAAAAAAAGAAGAGCGTTAATGGAACAATTGGTCACATTGCTAGGAGCGCATCTTCAACCTGGAGGTGTCGGACTTTTTTTATGGGCCCGATTGCCTGAAGGAGCCTCCGATGAAAAAGCTTTTGTCGACAAACTGCTTCATGAAAAAAATCTATTCATAACTCCTGGTTCCATTTTTGGAAGTCAAGGTTCAGGGTACATCCGTTTTTCTCTATGTGTTCCTGAAAAAACAATAGAGGAAGCAATTAAACGTATGCAGTCATGAATATAGGTATTATTGGTTTGGGTTTGATTGGGGGGTCTTTTGCTTTAGCTGCACGAAAACATATTTCTGGGTGTGTTCTTTTCGGAGAGGACATCAATGAGGAGCATCAAAAGCAGGCGTTAAGCCTTAACTTAATCGATCAAGAATTAACCTCTTCCAATTACGCTGAAATGGACGTAATCATTTTAGCTGTTCCTGTAGATACTGCTCTAGAACGTGCTGATATCCTTTTGGATCAGATGAATGACAATGCGCTGCTCATGGATGCTGGATCAACTAAGGCTTCTATTTGTACTCTTTTAGAATTGCATCCCAAGAGGAATCAATTTTTAGCAACGCATCCTATTGCAGGTACTGAATTTTCTGGTCCTACAGCTGCTTTTGATGATCTTTATAGAACAAAAGCGCAAATTTTATGTGAAACACATAAAACTCGTCCCGATCTTTTGGAATGGGCACTCCAATGGTTCAAAAATATGGAAATGAAGGTGCAAGAAATGGATCCCAAAGAGCACGATAAACACATTGCTTATGTATCTCATTTGTCCCATATCTCTTCTTTTATGTTGGGAAAAACAGTAATGGAAAAAGAAAAAGATGAAAAGGCAATTTTTGCAATGGCGGGAAGTGGATTTGCATCGACGGTACGTCTAGCAAAAAGTTCACCTGCTATGTGGACTCCCATTTTTCAACAAAATCAAGATAATATTTTGGAAGTTCTAAAGCAGTACATTGCCAATTTAGAAGAATTCAAATCACTGATGGAACAAAGCAATTACGATGCAATCCATCAAAAAATGAAACAAACTAACGCCATCAGAGAAATTTTGGCAGGAATTAAATAAATAAACAATAATCTCAAATAGAAATTAAATGGAAAATACAAAAGAAATGCGCCAATGGTTAGACAGTTTTGGCTTGACACATCCCTTAGTAATCGGAGGTCCATGTAGTGCAGAAACAGAAGAACAGGTTCTGAAGATTGCTCATGAGCTTAAAGACAGTGATGTGACCGTGTATCGCGCTGGAATATGGAAGCCAAGAACACGTCCTGGTATGTTTGAAGGAGTGGGCGCAATAGGTTTAGGCTGGTTAAAAAAAGTAAAGGAACAAACAGGATTACTTACAGCAACAGAAGTTGCCAATAAAGATCATGTAAAGCTTGCTCTTGAAAATGATGTTGATATTCTTTGGGTTGGGGCACGTTCTACCGTAAGTCCCTTCATTATGCAAGAAATTGCTGACGCTTTAGAGGGCACTGACAAAATTGTCTTGGTAAAAAATCCGGTTAATCCTGACCTGGCACTTTGGTTAGGAGGTGTGGAGCGTTTGTACTCTGCCAATATCAAAAAATTGGGCCTCATACACCGTGGTTTTTCAACTTACGAAAAGACGAAGTACAGAAACATTCCAGAATGGCAAATCGCAATTGAGGTCAAAAATCGTTTTCCTGATTTACCTATGATTTGTGATCCTTCTCATATTGCTGGACGTCGTGATTTGATTTTTGATGTTTCACAAGCGGCACTAGATCTCAATTTTGACGGATTGATGATTGAGACCCATTGGGATCCAGACAACGCGTGGAGTGATGCTGCCCAACAGGTTACCCCTACACGCTTGATAGAAATCATGAAACAACTAAAAGTACGTAAAAAGACAACAGAAGAAGAAGCGTACAAACACCAACTCAATACGCTACGAGCACAGATTGATGTTACAGACCAAACGCTTTTGGACACTTTGGGTAAGCGTATGAAAATTGCAGATGAGATTGGAGTTTTAAAACGAGACAATAATGTTGCCGTTTTACAAAATAAGCGCTGGAATGAGATTTTAGGAAAAATGATTTTAGAAGGTCAAGAACGCAATCTTTCAGAAGAGTTTATCTTACGTGTTTTTAAAGCAATCCACCAAGAATCGATTAATAAACAAGAGAAAATTTTAAATTCAAATTAACACATTTAACAACAAGCACTATGGACCTACTTCAATTGATGCAAAAATCTAGAGCACAGCTAATGCCCTACTGGATCCTTTCAATAGGAGTGTGTGTTGTATACGCCTTAATTGTAGGTCTTCCCTCAGAATTAAATACCTTTGGAGAATTGCTTTCGCTGCTTCTAGCAGGGCCGTTGCAATTGGGTTTATGTATTTATTTCTTGAAGATCACTCAAGGCAAAGAAGTTTCTTTTTTTGACCTTTTTGAGGGCTTTAAGCCACTGTTGAATGTACTGCTTGCTTTTGTGATAATCAACGCCCTGACAATATTGGGGTTGTTGTTTTTTATCGTACCAGGTATTATTATAAGCTTAGGCTTTTCAATGACCTATTACCTACTTGCAGAACATCCAGATATGAAATTTAATGAAGCTATGGAGCGCAGTTGGAAAATGACCGATGGAAAAAAAATGGAATTGTTCGTATTGCATTTACGATTTATTCCATGGTATCTTTTGGGATTATTGTTTTTTGTAGTGGGTATTTTTGTAGTTGTTCCTTGGCACTACCTTGCTATTGCAAATTATTACCAAGAGATAAAAGGGGTAGTTACAGAAGACATGTACCCCTCCAAATGAAGTCATTTTTGAATTGCCCTTTGTAAACGGTCGTTGATTGTTTTTCCCAAGCCGTGATTCGGAAAATAAGGAACGACTATCAGTTCTAGCTGGAGTTGATCGAGGCGGTGTAATGCAGCATACAAATTTCTAGCAGCCTCCTCTAAATGTCCCTTCTCTGAAAGTATTTCTTGATGAGTTATTTCTTCAGAGAGCTCTATTTTCTGAAAGCTCAAAACCCCAATTTTTTTGTTTGGGAAGTTGGCAATAGTTTCAAGTATATTCTCACTTCTTATAGTTTCTGTTTGTGGAGCATAATGCTTTGAAAGCATACCAGGTGCTTGAGGATTTTGATCGTTTTTAATTAGTTCTTTTACTGGTCCTATGACTTCTTTTATTTTTTCTAGAGCTAGTGCACCGTGTCGATACAAAACAGGAGTTTCATTTTCAAAACCGATAATAGTGGATTCAAGGCCGCTTTTACAACTTCCCCCATCGAGTATAAAAGGGATTTTATCTCCAAAGTACTTATAAACATGTATTGCCAATGTAGGGCTAATTGAACCGAAGGGATTTGCACTGGGTGCAGCTAGTGGAAAAGGAAGTTTTTTAAGTAGTTCTAATGTAAGAGGATGATTGGGAACGCGAACAGCCACGGTGTCTTTACCTGCGGTGACACGATTGGGTATAGATGCTTTTTTTTTGAGAATGAGTGTGAGGGGACCAGGCCAGAAGTGATTTGCTAAAAGTTTAGCAGGGTCTGGAATATTTTCCGCTACACGGTCCAAAAAGTTTACATCAGGAATATGAACAATTAACGGATTAAATGCAGGACGTTTTTTTAAATTAAAAATTAGATCTACACTTTCTTCTTTTAAAGCATTTCCTGCGAGACCATAGACGGTTTCAGTAGGAATAGAGACAATCTCTCCTCTCTTTAGAGAATTAATTACAAGTTCAAGATCTGTGGTTATCACAACGAGAAGTTAAATACCTCTGCAAAGGTAAGGGTTTGAAAACTACTTCAAAGCGTTTGCTATCCGTTCAATCGCAGTTAGAATGTGTTCCTTTGAAGCTGCGTAGGAAATCCTAATACAGTTTCCATTTCCAAAAGCATCACCCGTTACGGTAGCTACATGAGCCTCTTCTAAAAGATAAAGAGCAAAATCTGAAGCATTTGCAATGGTTTTGCCTTTTAAGGTTTTTCCAAAATAGAAAGATACATCTGCAAAAACATAAAAGGCTCCTTGAGGTTGGTTTGTTTTTATTCCAGGTATGGCTGTGAGCAAATCGATAATGAGTTCCCTTCTCTTTGCAAATTCATCAATCATGTATTGAATTTTGCTTACAGGCGCCTCTAGAGCGGCAATGGTAGCTCGTTGTGCAATACAATTTGCGCCAGAGGTTATTTGTCCTTGCATTTTATTACAAGCCTTTGCAATCCATTCAGGAGCTCCGATATAACCTATTCTCCAGCCAGTCATGGCAAAAGCTTTGGCTACTCCATTTACTGTGATGGTGCGATCGTAGAGCTCAGGAATTCTCGCTATGCTAAAATGAGGGGTTCCGTAGTTGATGTGTTCATAGATCTCATCTGATAAAATAAAAACCTCTGGATATTTTTCCAATACTTTACCCAGGGCGCGATATTCCTCTTCAGTATAGATGGTCCCACTGGGGTTATTTGGGGAATTGAACATGACCAGCTTGGTTTTTGGAGTAAGGGCAGCTTCAAGTTGTTCAGGAGTGATTTTAAAATCTGTTTCTAGGGAAGAGGGGATGATGATTGATTTGGCTTCTGCTAAGGTGGATATAGCGGAATAGCTTACCCAGTAAGGGGCAGGGAGAAGCACTTCGTCTCCGGGGTTTAAAAGAACCATACAGACATTAGCAATGGACTGTTTTGCACCCGTGGAAACAACTATTTGAGAAGGGTTGTAGTCCAATTGGTTGTCTCTTTTGAACTTAGTACAAATAGCTGTTTTCAAATCAGCATAGCCGTCAACAGGAGAGTAGGAATTCCAATTGTCCTCAACGGCTTTTATTGCAGCTTCTTTGATAAATTCAGGGGTATTAAAATCAGGTTCTCCTAAACTCAAGCCGATGACATCAATTCCTTGGTTTTTTAATTCTCTTGCTTTTGCCGCCATCGCAAGGGTTTCCGATACGGGTAGGCTATTTATTCTGTCTGAAAGTGATTCCATGATCATGATTTAGCTGGGCTGAGCCCCCATTTGTTTTAAAAATTTGAAATGAGAATATATTGCGCTTCGTGTGGTTTTGTATTCGTTGTAAGGCAGATTAAATTCTCTTGCTGTTTTTTTTACAATCGCCCCTATTTTTGAATAATGTATGTGACTGATGTGAGGAAAAATATGGTGTTCGATTTGATGATTTAAACCTCCTGTGAACCAATTTACAAAGCGGTTTTTTGTTGAAAAATTAACGGTTGTAAGTAGCTGATGTACTGCCCAGGTATTCTTCATTGTACCTGTATTATCAGGTTTTGGCATTTCAGCGTCTTCCATAACATGAGCCAGCTGGAATACCAAACTCAATATCAATCCCGCAGTGTAGTGCATTGCTACAAAACCAATAAGTATGGCCCACCAGGGAGCATCTAAAAAAAGCATTGGAACTACTAGCCAGATTGAAAAATATACAATTTTAGAAATTATTAATCCTGTCCACTGAAGACTGGGTTTTTTACTATTTAAATAGGACAACTTACGTTCGGTGTAACGCTTCATTTGTTGGAAGTCCGTAAAAATAGCCCAGTTGATCGTCAAAAGACCGTATAAAAAGACGGAATACAAATGTTGAAGTTTGTGATAGGGAAACCACTTGGCATGTTTAGAAAAGCGCAAAATACGACCCGCTTCTAAATCCTCATCATGTCCATGAATATTAGTGTAAGTATGGTGTAAAACGTTGTGTTGTATTTTCCAGTTAAACACATTTCCTGCCAATATGTAGATACTGCTTCCCATCAATTTATTGATCCATGGGTACTTTGAAAAAGAGCCGTGATTTCCGTCATGCATCACATTCATGCCTACACCGGCCATGCCTATTCCCATAAGCAAGCACAAGGGGAGCTTGTACCATAGACTAACGTCCAAAATAAAAATCAGAGCATACGGCGCTAAGAGTAGACTGAACATTACTGCGGATTTGACGTAAAGTTTCCAGTTTCCAGTTTTACTAATTTTGTTTTCTTTGA
>VMCW01000092.1 GCA_008081175.1 Flavobacteriaceae bacterium | reverse complement strand
GTGGCGCTATTGCAGGTGGTCGTTCCGAAATCACAGGAAGTTTTACTTTAAACGAAGCTATAGATCTTGCTAATGTGCTGAGAGCTGGTAAATTGCCAGCTTCTGCAGACATCATTCAATCTGAAATAGTTGGTCCTTCTCTTGGAAAAGAGGCTATTGAGTCTGGAATCTATTCCTTTTTGATTGCACTAATTATCGTACTGCTTTGGATGGTCTTTTACTATGGAAGTTCAGGTGTATTTGCAGATATTGCCTTGCTTCTTAACATTCTCTTGATTTTTGGAATACTGGCTGGTCTTGGTGCGGTTTTAACTTTACCAGGGATAGCAGGTATTGTATTAACTATTGGTATCTCTGTAGATGCTAATGTATTGATTTTTGAACGTGTACGCGAAGAGTTAAACAGAGGTAAAGGAATTCGCAAAGCTATAGCTGATGGGTTTAACAATGCTCTTTCATCAATATTGGATGCAAACATTACGACTGGATTGACCGCCTTAATTTTATTCATTTTTGGTACTGGGCCTATTAAAGGATTTGCAACCACGCTATTGATCGGAATTGGTACCTCTTTATTTACCGCAATTTTCATCACCAGAATATTGGTTGATTCAAGAAATGAAAAAGGAAAAGAGGTCTCTTTCTCAACAAAAGCAACCAAAGGATTCTTGTCCAATGTGAATTATTCATTTCTACAAAATCGTAAAATTGCTTATGTCATATCAGCAGTTCTAATTGTGATTAGTTTGGCTTCATTAGGAAGCAAAGGGCTCAACCAAGGGGTAGATTTTGTTGGAGGAAGATCCTACACTGTCCGTTTTGAAAACCCTGTAAACCCCACTGAAATTAGTTCCTTATTGAACGATACTTTTGGCAGTGCTGAAGTCAAAACTTTTGGTGAAGAAAATCAATTGAAAATCACTACCAAATACAAAGTAGACGTTGAGGGAATAGCTGTAGATGAAGAAATACAAAACAAATTGTACGCTTCTTTACTTTCTTATCTTCCCGATGGAATCACTTACGATGATTTTGTTAAAGGAAGCTCAGAGAAGTCGATAGGAATTATGTCTTCTATAAAAGTGGGACCTACCATTGCAGATGACATCAAAAACAACTCTTTCCTGGCTGTAATAGGCTCATTGATTGTAGTATTTTTGTACATTCTCTTGCGTTTCCAAAAGTGGCAGTTTTCACTCGGAGCAGTAGCTGCAGTATTTCACGATGTATTGATTGTTTTAGGTATTTTTTCTTTGACGTATACCTTTATGCCTTTCAATATGGAAATCAACCAAGCCTTTATCGCGGCGATTCTTACTGTGATTGGTTATTCTCTGAATGATACCGTGGTGGTCTTTGACCGTATTCGAGAGTTTATCAATGAATCTTCCAAAAAAGAATTTGATGATACAGTAAATAGTGCTTTAAACAGTACTCTCAGCAGAACACTAAATACCTCACTAACCACTTTACTAGTGCTTTTAGCAATCTTTATCTTTGGTGGAGAGTCTATTCAAGGGTTTATGTTTGCGTTGATTGTCGGAGTAGTTGTAGGTACTTATTCTTCGGTATTTATTGCTACACCTGTAATGTACGATACCCAAAAGAAAAAAGCACTTTCTGAAAATGCTTAATCAACTGCTTTATTAAAAATTAAAAGCCAGATTTTAAATCTGGCTTTTTTGTTTTTTAGTTCAAGGCTTGCTGAATGTGAGCCAAGTGATGCTCACAATGCCAGGCATACAGTAGTACAGTAGTATCTAAAGGATAGAATTTTTCCCTTTCAGGATGAAAATAGCTTCGTTTCCATTGTTGTTTTTCGAGACTATTTAAAAATACTACCCATCGTTTATGAAGTGCTTTAATGAGGTCTAGGCTACTTGCGATGTTTGTACTAGTACCATCCTCTGTATTTGCCCAGTTCCCTTCATTATAATCTTTGATAGCAGGTTTATCTTCCAAGGTAGCATGTTTCATTCTCAAATAACAATGCATATGGCTGTCTGCAAGATGATGAACAACTTGAGCTATGGTCCATCCTCCCGGACGATAATGCTTGTTCAGAATTTCTTCAGATAAGTCGGAAACTATCTTTTCTAAATCCTCAGAAAAGCTAGTAAGAATTGCAATAGCATTTTCTAACTGACTTTGACTTGGGTTTTCAATCCATTGAAATTTCCCTATGGGGTATTTTAACTTTTCTTCCATGGTTTAATTTTTGACATAATTTACCTGATCTCCTAATGCAAGTCCAATATTTTCACTAGTTCCAGCTAAAAGCTCTAACACATACTTTGCGGGTTGTATCGAGGGAATTGAACGCTCATTATTGGGAAGTGCATTTTTATGTATGTGTACAATTTCTAAGTGTTCGTTTAGAAAAATTAAATCGAGTGCTAGTGGTGTATTCTTCATGTAAAAATTCAAGGGCTGAGCTTGATCAAAAACAAAAAGCATACCTTGATTATTTTCCATATGTTGTCTGTACATCATGCCTGTTTGTCTCTCGTAGGGAGTATCTGCAATCTCAATATCAAATTCAGCAAGAGTTTTCTCCTTTTGTTCAATTCGAAGGGTGCCTTCTTTTTTAAAATGAATTGCTTTTTCTGTAACTCTATTGACTTGGTTGTCAAGACAGCTGATTAATAATAGTCCAATCACTCCAATCCAAAAAGGAAACCTAGGGAACATTTAAACGGTTTTTTGAGGACGTACCATAAAATAAATCCCGAGAATAATCAGAGGGATACTCAACCATTGTCCCGTAGAAAGTATGCCTAACACATCTTCAAATCCACCTTGACTTTCTTTTAAAAATTCGATAATAAATCTAATGGTGAACATTCCTGCAAAAAAGAGCCCAATTAGATAGCCTTCACGATTTTTTTTCTCTGTTTTGTAAACTTGTCTCAACAGAAAAAACAACACCAAATAACCAAAAGCCTCATAAAGTTGAGCGGGATGTCTCGGAAGGCTTTCTCCCCGATTTAGAAAAACAACACCAAAGTTGGTGCTACTATATTTTCCAACGATTTCGGAGTTAAAGAAATTACCTAAACGAACAAAACTTGCTCCAACAGCAACGGGAATTGTAACTCGGTCGAGTAGCCATAGTAAGGAACGCTCTTTGAATTTCATTTTGTACAAATACAGACCAATCAACGATCCGATTACTGCTCCGTGACTGGCTAAGCCTCTAAAACCTGTAAAGGTGTACCCATTTGGTGTATCTCTTATGGGAAGTAATATTTCTATAATGTGGTCTTGGTAGTAATCCCAGCTGTAAAAGAAGACATCTCCAAGACGAGCGCCAAGGAGTATGGATAAGACCATATAGACAAAAAGCGACTCTAAGTAGTCTAAAGAAATTTTTTCTTCATCAAAAATTTTCTTCATTAGGTAATACCCCAACCCAAAAGCAATAATGAACATAAGACTGTAATAGTGTACGCCAAAGCTTCCAATTTTAAAAAGAGTTTCACTAGGCGCCCAATCGATTTTTGTAAAGTACATTCAGAGTCGTTTTTAACTTTGTAAATGTAATTAAATTCAAAGGGAAACGAAATTTATACTTAGGGAATTGGATCAGAGCCAGAACCTCCCCAGGGATGGCACTTTGAAATTCTTTTTAAAGCCAACCACCCTCCTTTAAAAAGACCATACTTTTTCAATGCTTCAACTGTGTATTGAGAACAGGTAGGGGTAAATCTGCAAGTAGGAGGGAAGAGGGGGGAAATAAAGTTTTGATATCCTTTGATTAGGAGGAGAAAAGGGAAAATTAATACACGCTTAAAATCAAACACGATTTAATTGATTTTAAAACTACTCCCTTCTGCAGTATCATTGATTTGAACATTTAATTTTAAGAGTTCTTCTCGTATTAAATCAGAAGTTTCAAAATCTTTAGTCAGTCTAGCTTTATTTCTCAATTCAAGAAGTAAAGAGAGTGTTCCCTCTAGTGTACTTTGATTCTTTGTTTGATTCTTCGTTTCAGGTTTTTTAAGGCCTAGGACATCATAAAAAAAGACATTTAGACTTTGTTTTAGGTTTTCTAAATCTTCTTTATTTATCGAGCTTTTTTCATTTACAACAGCATTGATGAATTTTACAGCATCAAACAAATGCGCAATTAAGAGGGGGCTATTGAAGTCGTCATTCATTGCTTCATAACACCTTTCTTTCCATTGCAAAAGATCAAATCCAGTTGTAGTTTTTGAAAAATCTATGGTATCCAGATTGTCTAAAGCTTCCACTAGGCGTTGATAGCCTTTTCCAGAGGCTTCTAAAGCAGCTTCGCTCAGATCTACAATGCTTCTGTAATGTGCCTGTAAAAAGAAAAAGCGCACTACCATTGGAGAAAAAGATCTTGAAAAAAGAGTGTTTTCTCCGCTGAACATTTCCCCTGGTAGAATATTATTTCCAGTGGATTTCGCCATTTTTTTACCGTTTAAGGTTAGCATATTTGCATGTAGCCAATAGTTAACGGGTGGAGTCTTGTCAATGGATTCTGCTTGTGCGATTTCACACTCATGATGAGGGAATTTAAGGTCCATCCCTCCGCCATGTATATCAAATTGATTGCCTAAATACTTTCTGCTCATTGCAGTACATTCCAAATGCCACCCTGGAAAGCCATCGCTCCAAGGTGAAGGCCATCGCATAATGTGTACTGGTTCTGCTTTTTTCCAAAGTGCAAAATCTTGAGGATTCTTTTTATCGCTCTGTCCTTCTAATGCACGAGTATTGTGTATGAGATCTTCAATTCTTCTACCGCTCAGTTTTCCATAAAGGGTGTCTTTATTGAACTTAATAACGTCAAAATAGACAGAGCCATTAACTTCATAAGCATAACCCTGATCCAAAATTTCTTTAATCAGTTCTATTTGTTCCACGATATGTCCCGTAGCAGTAGGTTCAATACTAGGTGGTAAAGCATTAAATTTCGCCATTGTATCCCTAAAATCTACAGTGTAGCGTTGCACTACCTCCATGGGTTCAATAGACTCCAACCTAGCTTTCTTGGCAATGCGATCTTCTCCTTCGTCTGCGTCATTCTCTAAGTGTCCTGCATCGGTGATATTGCGTACATAGCGCACTTTGTATCCCAAGTGGGTGAGGTAACGGTATATTAAATCAAAAGAAATGAAAGTTCTGCAATTTCCCAAGTGGACATTACTGTAAACTGTAGGACCACAAACATACATTCCTACATGTCCAGGGAGTATCGGTTGAAATACCTCCTTTTCACCTTTAAGAGAATTATAAACAGTTAAATTGCTATTCATTAAAATCGGTGTCAAGTTTGATGTAATCTAAAAACTCTCTTTTTTTCTCCTCATTTTTGAATAAACCACCAAATTCACTAGTTACAGTACTACTCGCTACATCGCTTATTCCTCTTGAGTTCACACAAAGGTGCTTGGCATCGATAACGCAAGCGACGTTTTCTGTACCTAGTACTTTTTGTAGCTCTTGAACCACCTGAAGTGTTAGTCGCTCTTGTACTTGTGGTCTCTTGGCGTAGTGGTCTACAATCCGATTCATTTTAGAAAGGCCTACAACAGAACCATTTGATATATAAGCAATGTGCGCCTTTCCAATTATAGGTAATAGGTGGTGCTCACAAGTAGAGTAAAGCGTGATGTTTTTTTCTACAAGCATTTCTCCGTACTTATAAGAATTTTCAAAAGTAGAAGCTTTGGGCTTTCTGTCGGGATGCAACCCTCCAAAGGTTTCTTTGACAAACATTTTAGCGACTCGAAGAGGAGTTCCCTTTATGCTGTCGTCCTCTAAGTCCATGCCTAAAGTATCTAGAATTGCGCGTACATGCTCCTGAATTAGGTGTATTTTTTCTTCATCACTTTTGTCAAAAGCGTCCTTTCGTAAGGGGGTTTTAACATTTGAAGAATGATGATCTTCACCACTATCTGTGGTATTGTCTCTATATAATTTTTCAATTTTCATAAGCCTAGCAGATGGCTACAAATATACTGTTTAAATAGGATTTTTTAGTCGCTACAATCTCAAAGCTTAAAATTAAAGCTCATAGTGACTTGGGTGAGTTTTTTTGAAAGTTCAAAAGAATCTGTAAGGCCTTCTGAAAAGAGTTGAAATTCTTGAATTTGGGTATAATTTACCAATGAAAAATTTAGACTACTGGGTCCAAAATCAAATCCTACCCCAAGTGTTACCGCATGATCGTTCAAACTTGAAGAGTTTTGCATTTTACTTCGATTGAAATATCCTGCTCTGAGGCTCAATTCTTTTATTCGTAATTCTCCTCCAACTTTTAAAGTGTTTACCATTCCAAAGGTGTCTTTAATCTCTCTATTTAGTGCTTCTAGAAAATTACTTCCACTTGCGGAATTGGATTGACTATCGGATAAATCTTGTGTACTGTACTCAAAAGAAAGCAAGCCGGAACTGTTAAAAACATAGGCAGCACTTATGCTTGTTTTAGATGGGATTTTTAATTCATAAGATGCAAAGGAGTTAATAACGTTGGGATCTAAAATTTCTTGAATTTCAATACCGTCTTGAAAGCGATAAGCGCTCAAACTTTGTTTTGTTTCGTCTTGGAGTTCAATCCACTGCGGGCTATCATATGCTAGACCTAAACGGAGGTTATTTAACTTCAATATACCACCAAATTGTAAAGATTGTCCTCTCCCATAGGAAAGCAAAGTATTTTTAAAATTTACATCGTAGATGAAGGAGTCTAAATCTTGACCTCCTTCAAAAAAGTCATGTGTTTGATCAAATTCAATATAATGACTGTTTACATTGACTCCTAGGTGAAGTATTTCTCTGTATAAAGCACTAAAATTAAAACTGGTTTTTCTGTGAAACCCCACGTTTTTAATTTTTAAGTCGTGCTGGTATTGATTTGAGTCTACATTACTGAAGTAACGTGTTTCACCTGGATCATCCGTAAAGGGGTCAATAATAAAACTTTGGTACCCAAGAAATGCTTGCTGAGCGCCAAAACCAATTTCGTCACCTAAATATTGATAAACGGAGGCTATGGTTTCTTCATCATAAAGCTGGATGTCTTCAAAAGCAATGCCATCAGCATAAAAAAGGAAATAGTCAGAAATACCATAGGTGTTTGTCCCAAAAAGGGAGGCCTCTTGATCGAAAGTTTCCATTCTATTAACATTAATAGCAGCACTTATTCTGGACCAAGGGCTTTCAGCTTTAGTATTGTTAAAAACAAAGACAGCGCCAAATTGATCCATATAAAAACCAGTATCTTCTTTTTCAGCAAGTGAACCTAAATAGTCAGTAGTATGATTTCTTGCTTGAAAATTTATTGTTCCTCCAATTTCAGTATTGAGGAAAACAGATGATGCTGCCGGATTGTCATTCAGAGCTGAAAAATCACCACCTAATGCACCAAAAGCACCAGCCATTGAGGTGTATCGAGCTGTTCCACTCAAATTGGTTTGTGTCAAATAAGTGACGTCATTTAAAGTTTGAGCTAGGGTGAAAATGGGTAAAAGAAGTGTCAAACCTATGTAAAATAAGGAGCGCATGGGTGTCTAATTTTATTGGTTTAATTATCTATTATTTCGACCGCCTCTTGAAGAAGAACTACTTCTTCCTGAAGAAGAACTACTTCTTGTAGAACCCGAACTAAATGAAGACCTGCTGCTTCCTGAGTTAGAGGGACGACTATAGGATCTATTAAAATTATTCGAACTATTGGATCTGGTGAAGTTTGACTGTCGACTATTACTGTCAGAACTACTTCTCGTTCTACTTCTATTTGGGTAGTTGCCTTGCTGTCTCGTTCTTGAATTGCTAGAAGGAGCTACTCGGTAACGTGTAGCGGGAACAAATCTATTGGATTGACGCTTTACCAAGGAGGATTGATTAGGGTTGCGTTCTAATCGATTTACAGAAGGTGAATTTCTATTTGTACTTCTTAACGTTCCTTCAGAAGATTTTGTGATGTTTGTATTTCCTTGGGTAAGCCCGCTTGTTCTGCTTCTACTGTTGATAAGGGTTCCAGGTCTGCTATTAGAATTTCCCGAAAGTGTTCTTTGCACTCCGTTTAAACGATTGCGATCATAGCCTACAACAGCAGTTCTCCCCAAAGAATTAACTCCTCTTCCAAGATTGATTCTGTTTATGGTGTTTTGAATGTCTTGAGTTTTACTATTCTCATCTTTGGAAGCTACACGGGGCTTTTCATTGGAGCTGTTTTGTGTTTTTTCGCCTCTGCCAGACTTAATTCTAGCTACCGTTGTTCTATACTCATTAGTGTTTCTTCTTCTGTAATTCGTTCCATAGTAATCGTCGAAGCGATTCCATCTTTGGAAGCGATTTGCCCAGTGTCCTCTGAAGCCAAATCCATAAGGAGAATAAAAGCCTCCGTAATAATTGAATGGTGAATAAAAGGAATTAAAGGGGTCCCAAAATCCAGCATAAGCCCCATAAGGATTCCAATAGGGATAGTTATAGAAACGCGAGTAAAAACGTCCATAGCCAAAGCGGTAAGGATTTGAATAATAGGAATTCCAAAATGGAGAAAAATTAAAAGCGAAACCTGAAAGTCCCCAAAAATAATTCGGTCTAGAATCGATTAAAATGATTTCCGTTTGACTGGGCTGATCCCCCCAGGGAAGTTGTTGAGATGTAAGCTCTTCTGAATTTATTTCATAATCCGAACTAGAGACATACGAATCACTATCTGTAAAATAAATATCTTCTGAAGCGGTAGCTACAGAACCAGTTTCTGCAGCATTTTTAAAATACTGGGTATAGTAGTTGTTATTTGTGTTTTTTTGAGGGTATTCTCTTGGTGTATTACTTTTAGAAACATAGATACCATCAGAAGTAAAGTAAGACGAACCTTGGAAACTACCACAGCTTAGAACTAACGTTGCAGCAAGAAGTCCAAAAAATAAATTCTTGATTTTGTAGTGCAGGGTTGTTGTTTTCATAAGGATTCGTTTTAGAAATGTGATTCAAAAGAATTAGATTTGCAACACATTAGATTAACATAATCAAATATAGGCAAAATCTATGCCAAAGATTTATGGCTAAAAAAATAACTTCTCGAGAAACAGACTATTCCAAATGGTATAATGAAATCGTGGTTCAGGCGGATTTAGCTGAAAATTCCGCAGTACGCGGTTGTATGGTAATTAAGCCATATGGATACGCTATCTGGGAAAAAATGCAATCAGAACTCGATAAAATGTTCAAGGCTACAGGACATCAAAATGCATATTTTCCCCTTTTTGTACCCAAAAGTTTATTTGAAGCAGAAGAAAAAAATGCAGAGGGTTTTGCAAAGGAATGTGCAGTAGTAACTCACTACCGTTTAAAAAATGATGAAGACCATCCAGGCAAACTTAAGGTAGACCCCAATGCTAAACTCGAAGAAGAGTTGGTTGTTCGTCCTACTAGTGAAGCCGTTATTTGGAATACGTATAAAAATTGGATTCAATCCTATAGAGATTTACCCATTTTAATCAATCAATGGGCTAATGTAGTACGATGGGAAATGCGTACTCGTTTGTTTTTAAGAACAGCAGAATTTTTATGGCAGGAGGGACACACTGCTCATGCAACCCGAGATGAAGCTCTTGTAGAAACTAAACTAATGAATCAAGTGTATGCCAATTTTGTAGAAAATTTTATGGCGATTCCGGTAATACAGGGAACCAAAACAGCAAGTGAGCGATTTGCAGGAGCTGAAGAAACGTATTGTATTGAGGCATTGATGCAAGACGGTAAAGCCTTACAGGCAGGTACTTCCCACTTTTTGGGTCAAAATTTCGCCAAGGCCTTTGATGTGAAATTTGCCTCTGATACTGGTAGTCTGGAATATGTGTGGGCTACTTCTTGGGGAGTATCAACACGACTCATAGGCGCTTTGATCATGACTCACAGTGATGATAACGGTTTGGTATTACCCCCTAATTTAGCTCCGGATCAAGTTGTGATTGTGCCTATATATAAAGGAGAAGAGCAGCAACGTCAAATTGCGGAAGTTGCAGAAAAAATTAAATCCGATTTGGAACAACACAACATACGTGTAAAATTTGATAATCGAGATAAATTCAAACCTGGGTTTAAATTCAACGAATACGAACTCAAAGGTGTCCCGCTGCGAATAGCAATAGGCCCTAAGGATTTAGAACAGGGAACAGTGGAAGTTGCTCGACGTGATACACTTACTAAGACCACACTCACTCAGCAAGAAGTACTTGCATACGTGAAAAACGAGTTGGAGGTCATGCAGGTGTCCCTTTTTGAAAAAGCGAAGGACTTTAGAACTCAACACACTACTAGGGTAGATGATTTCGAAACGTTTAAGAAAATACTAGAAGAAAAAGGAGGTTTTATTTCGGCTCATTGGGATGGAACTGAAGCTACGGAAGAAGCGATTAAAAACGAAACTAAAGCAACCATACGTTGTATTCCTTTAGAATCAAGTCTTGAAGAGGGAGTATGTGTTTACTCCGGAAAGCCTTCTTCACGTCGTGTACTTTTTGCTAAAGCCTATTAATGAGCCATTTAGAGCGTTTTTTTTTGCATTTTTCTCTTATCGTATTCTCTTGGTAAAAGCCGCACCTTACTAGCTAGATAAGAAATTGAGAAAAAATCCTTTTCTTTTGTTGTAAAATAGTCTTGTTTAATAATAATATTCCGTGTACATTTGCGCACGAAAAATATGGCCCGTTCGTCTATCGGTTAGGACGCCAGGTTTTCATCCTGGAAAGAGGGGTTCGATTCCCCTACGGGCTACTATATAAATAGTAATTATGGCAAATCATAAATCGGCATTAAAACGCATCCGTTCAAATAACAAGAAACGTTTACTTAATCGTTTCCAACACAAGACTACACGAAATGCGATTAAAAAATTAAGAGAAACTACCAACAAGAAAGAGGCAAATAAGTTGTTTCCTTCTGTAGTATCTTTAATTGACAAATTGGCCAAGAAAAATATTATTCATGCTAATAAAGCAGGTAATTTAAAATCAAAGTTATCCAAACACGTTGCGTCTTTATAAGAATAACTTTTGAAAGAATCAAAAAAAGGCTTCCATTTGGAAGCCTTTTTTATTGGTTATTGGTTAGCGTTTATGAATTCATCGAAATCAAAAACTCTTCATTGTTTAGTGTTCGAGTAAAACGATCATTAATAAACTCCATCGCTTCTACTGGGTTCATGTCCGCAAGGTATTTTCTCATGATCCACATGCGTTTTATTGTATTTTCATCCAACAGTAGGTCGTCACGTCGAGTACTAGATGAAACTAAGTCAATAGCAGGGAAAATTCTTCTGTTCGCAATTCTACGATCCAACTGAAGTTCCATGTTTCCAGTTCCTTTAAACTCTTCAAAGATCACTTCATCCATTTTTGATCCAGTCTCTGTAAGCGCGGTTGCGATGATGGATAAAGAACCACCGTTTTCAATATTTCGAGCTGCACCAAAGAAACGCTTAGGTTTATGGAGTGCATTAGCATCAACACCACCACTCAAAATTTTACCAGATGCGGGTTGAACGGTATTATAGGCTCTAGCCAGACGTGTGATGGAGTCTAAAAGAATAACAACATCATGACCGCATTCTACCAAACGTTTTGCCTTTTCTAAAACAATATTTGCAACTTTTACGTGACGTTCTGCAGGCTCATCAAAGGTAGAGGCTACTACTTCACCATCTACATTACGTTGCATGTCTGTTACCTCTTCTGGACGTTCGTCGATGAGTAAGATCAGTTGGTATACTTCAGGATGGTTAGCTGCAATCGCATTAGCAATGTCTTTGAGCAGCATTGTTTTTCCCGTTTTTGGCTGAGATACGATCATACCCCGTTGTCCTTTTCCGATGGGTGAGAACAAATCCATTATCCGAGTAGAGATGGTACTTTGTTTATCCGCCAAGTTGAATTTTTCCTGAGGAAATAAAGGAGTCAAGTGTTCAAATGAAACACGATCTCGAACAACTTTTGGATCCAGACCGTTTATTTTATCTACCTTGATTAATGGAAAGTATTTTTCTCCTTCCTTTGGAGGACGTACAGATCCTAAAACGGTATCCCCTGTTTTTAGGCCAAATAAACGGACTTGTGACTGAGAAACATACACATCATCTGGTGAGGAAAGATAATTGTAATCCGAAGAACGCAAAAAACCATATCCTTCTGGCATCATTTCCAATACACCCTCCGTTTCAACAATTCCATCAAATTCAAAATCAGGTTGACGGTAACGACTTTTGTTGTCTTTATTGTGGTTGTTTTCTCCTCTGTGTTGGTTGTTGGAATTGTTTTGTTTGTGTTTATGGTTGGGATGGTTGTGTTTTTTTGGGTTATTACCACCGGATTG
>VMCW01000179.1 GCA_008081175.1 Flavobacteriaceae bacterium | reverse complement strand
TAAGGTATTTTTTCATTGTTGTTTTGAGTTTAATATTATTAAAGAAAGCCGTCTACAGAATCTTGTTCATTGTATCTTCTGTTTTTGTAAAGGGTTTTACTGAGACCTAGTGATAAGCCCCTAAGTTCTGCCAATCCTCGAAGTCTTCCTATTGCAGAATATCCTGGATTGGTTCTTTTGTTCAAATCATCCAACATCTGATGTCCATGATCTGGTCGCATGGGAATCTGCCAGTCAGAGCGCCCCATTGCTTTTCGTTTTTCTTCCTCTGTTAGGATTGCCTTTACTATTGTAAACATGTCAACATCACCCTCTAAATGATTGGCTTCAAAAAAATCACCGTTTGCTTTTCTTTTTGTACTTCGCAAATGTAAAAAATGAATTCGATCAGCATGAGTTTCAAACAAATGAACCAAATGGTTATCTGGCAGGACACCTAATGACCCAGTACAAAATGTAAGCCCATTGGAACGAGAAGGTATAGCAGAAAACAATTGTTCCAAATCTTCAGCTGAGCTTACCACACGCGGAATCCCAAAAAGTGAAAAAGGAGGATCATCAGGATGAATACACATCTGAATACCACAATCTTCTGCTGTGGGTATGATTGACTCCAAAAAAAGAATTAAGTGTTCTTGTAATTGTGCTTTTGATATATTCTGATAATGGCTTAACTGAACTTTAAATTGGTCCATAGAATAGCCTTCTTCTGCACCCGGCAACCCGGCTATGATACTTTCGGTTAATGATAATTTTTCTTTGGTAGAAAGGGATTCATAATATTCTTTTGCTTTTTGAAATTGACCGTTTGTATACTCCTTCTCTGCAGCCTTTCTTTTTACTATGAATAGATCAAAAGCTGCTATGGCAGTACTATTAAAATACAAGGCTGTGGAGCCATCAGGAAGAGGGTAATACAGGTGTGTACGTGTCCAGTCCAAAACAGGCATGAAATTATAACACACTTTTTTAATCCCACAATATGCAAGATTCTGTAACGTTTTTTTATAGTTTTCGATATAGGTTTTATACAAACCCTTGCGCTGTTTGATGTCCTCATGAATAGGAACAGACTCTACCACTACCCAATCCAAACCTCCTTCACGTATAGTCTTTTGATGTCTAAGGATATCGCTTTTCTCCCATACTTGCCCATTGGCAACTTCATGCAATGCAGAGACAACACCACTTGCTCCAGCTTGTCGAATATCACTCAGACTTACTGGGTCTTTGATTCCGTACCATCGAAAAGATTCTAACATAGTCTTTTAAATTAAACCCCACTAAAAGCACTAAATCCGCCATCTACAGGCAAAACAATACCTGTTACAAAACGGGAACTGTCACTACACAAAAAATGAATAGCACCACATAACTCCTCAGGCTCTCCAAAGTGCTTCATCGGGGTGTTGCGGATGATTTTTTCACCTCGTTGAGTCAAACTACCGTCTTCATTTAAAAGTAATTTATGGTTTTGTTTGCCTATAAAAAAGCCTGGAGCAATTGCATTTACCCTTATTCCGTCTCCAAATTTTAAAGCCATTTCTACAGCCATCCAACGAGTAAAGTTCTCCATAGCGGCTTTTGCTGCAGAGTAACCTACCACTCGAGTGATAACTCGATCTACCGTCATTGAAGAATAATTGACAATACTTCCTTTACCTTGTTTTGCCATTATTTCCCCAAAGACAAGACAAGGGACTAAGGTTCCTTTTAAATTGAGATCTACAACTTCGTCAAAATCGGATTCAGAAAGATCAAAAACAGACTGCTCATCAGGAATAACAGCACCTGGTAAATTACCTCCAACAGCATTAATTAAGCCATCTATACGACCCAATTTAGCCATAAGTTTTTCGCGCACTTGGAGAAGAGCATTGCGATTCATCACATCTACAACATGGTATTCTACAAAACTATGTGGTATTAGTTTTTCTTTCAATTCCTCAAGCAAAAGCTGATTCCTTCCTAAAAGGACTAATTTAGCTCCTGCTTTGGCTAGGCTTAGTGCCAAAGCGCCCCCAAGGGCTCCAGTAGCTCCTGTAACAATAAGTACATGATTTTTCAATTCAAACATTGTCATTGAGCGTATTTTGGATCCCATGAGATCACCTGTTCTGTGTCCATAGCGCGAACACCCATATCTACAGCAAAAGCCACTGCTGCACCACTTTGAAGGTTTGAGAGCGGTGTGGAATTATCTAAAATTGACTTTCGAAAATCCTCTAGAGCTTGTCTTGTGGGCTCTTTGTGTTGATATTTGATTGGTGTTCCTTTACCCTCAGTCCAACTCGCAGTTGCTCCCGAAACTCCATCAACATCACCCATTATTTTATTGTATTGTCCCTCTGGATAACGCCATGCGTTTTGATAATCAATGAGAATTGTAGCTTTATCTCCCATGACTTTGATTTGATAATCGTCCTTAGCATTGGAAGTAAGACAGGTAAAGCTGGCTTTTACTCCCCCAGGATAGGTGTAGATTAAATGAGTATTGTCATAGGTTTCTCTTCCGTCTTTCCAATAATCAATCCCTCCAAAACCAGCTACTTTTTCTGGAGTACTTTTCAACAACCAATTACAAAAATCAATTTGATGTGAACTCAGCTCTGCGGTAAGACCATAGGAGAATTCTCTATACATCCTCCAATTGACCTGTCGCTCATATTTTGGATTGGGTACCGGTCTTCTCCAATTACCATTTCGATTCCATTGAGCTTCAATGGCAGTTACTTTACCAATATCACCAGACTGAATGAGCGCTACAACATGAGAATACAAACGGGAACTGTGATACTGATGTCCAGTTTGGAAAATTTTATTGTGGTTCTTTTTTACTTTTTGAATCAAGTCTAGAGTAGCTACATCTCCTTTAGCTAGGGTTTTTTCACAATAAATATGCACTGAAGCATCAACAGCATCTGAGGCTATTTTTGCATGGGTGCTCAAAGGGGTACTGATTATGACGGCATCAATATTTTTATAGGAAAGCAAGTCTTTGTGATTGCTGAATCGCTTCGCTCTCGGAGCAATCTTTGCTGCTTGATCTAATCGAAAGGAAAGGGGATCGCAAATCGCTTCTACGCTCATTCCCTCTATTCGATTGATGATTTTCATCAGGCCCTGCCCACGATCTCCTGTCCCAATAACCCCCACATGTAGCTGTTCTGAGGGCGTTCCTCTAAAAATTGAAAACAACTCACTTTCAGGCACTAAAAGCGGAAAACCAAGGCCAGTTGCACTCTTTTTCAAAAAAGATCTTCTAGATGACATTGTTAGAATGAATAGGTTTAAATTACATTTTTTGGTCTCTGCAATTTAAAAAAAACTTTTGCTATCTTGGGTAGACTTAAATACAAAAACCAATTGAAAAATTTTTTTAAACCCGCTACCGTTTTATTTTTTTTGCTGACTGTCTGTTCAACATATTCTCTTTTAGGTCAGAATATGCAATGGGAAAATCTTCTCAGCGACCCTAACTTGAATAATTTTGTCCGTCTTAATGGTACAGCAGACTTTCGTTTGGAAAACGGCATCCTAATTGGAACTTCAAAGAGCAATACACCAAATACCTTTTTAGCAACCAAAAAAGTATATGGTGATTTTATCTTAGAATTTGAGGTCCTCGTAGATTATGGCTTAAATTCAGGTGTTCAATTTAGAAGTGAAAGCCTCAAGAGTTATCTCAATGGAAGAGTACATGGATATCAATGTGAAATAGAAACCAGCTCAAGAAAATGGGCAGGGGGTATTTATGATGAAGCAAGGAGAGGCTGGCTTTACCCTCTCACTAGAAATCCAGAAGGACAAGAGGCTTTCATAAATGGAGCATGGAATAGGTATCGTATTGAAGCTATTGGATCTACCATCAAAAGTTTTGTGAATGGGATAGAAACATCAAATCTGGTAGACGACAAAACACCAGAAGGATTTATTGCATTTCAGGTCCACTCTATTTCCTCTCCAGAGGAAGAAGGCAAACAAGTGCGCTGGAGAAATGTGCGTATCATGACTTCTCAACTTCAAGAGAATCTTCTGATTTCTAAAAATAAAGCCCCACAAATAAGCTATTTGGACGGTGCTCTCACCCAAGAAGAAAAAAGACTGGGTTTTCGAATGTTGTGGGACGGTAAGACAACGCAAGGATGGCGTGGAGCCAAACAAAAACAGTTTCCCAGCCAAGGATGGCATATTGAGGACGGTGTACTTAAAGTAGAGGCTTCCAATGGAGGGGAATCGACAAACGGAGGTGATATTGTCACGCTAGAATCATTTAGAAATTTTGAATTAAGCCTCGATTTTCTCATCACAAAAGGGGCTAACAGTGGAATTAAATACTTTGTAAAACCTGGATTAAACTTAGGTGAAGGATCGGCCATAGGATTGGAATTTCAAATTCTAGACGATGAGAATCATCCCGATGCTAAACTTGGTAAAAATGGAAATCGAACCGTTGGGTCTCTCTATGATTTGATTCGAGCAGAAAACAAATCAACTGGGGCTAGAGGTAAAAACTTTAAGGGAGTGGGACAATGGAACAACGCTCGAATTGTAGTTCGAGGGGGAAAGGTCCAACATTGGTTGAATCATGTTAAAGTGGTGGAATACGATCGTTTTAGTCAAATCTTTGAAGCCCTTGTTGAAAAAAGCAAATACGAAAAATGGGAACAATTCGGTCAATGGCCTGAAGGAGTACTTTTACTTCAAGATCACGGAGACGAGGTTTCATTTAAAAACATAAAAATTAGAGAATTTTAATATGGATACGACCAGAAGAAACTTCATCAAAAAAACCTCTTTAGGTACTGTAGCAACAGCAACTTTAGGTTCTAATATACTGATTGGTAAAAATATTTTGGGCGCCAATGATCGCATACATTGCGCAATAGCAGGTGTTCGCAGCAGAGGAAAAGCTCATGCTGCCGCTATTAATCTTCAGGAAAATGCTCGAATCACTTACAGCTGTGATGTCGACGATCACATACTTGAAGAGCATAACAGTTGGTGTCAAAAAAATATTGGCTACATCCCCAAAATAGAAAAAGATTTTAGAAAACTGGTAGAAAACAAAGACATCGATGCCGTATTTATTGCCTCACCAGAACACTGGCATACTCCAATGAGTATTTTGGCTATGCAAGCAGGTAAACATGTTTATGTTGAAAAACCCTGTAGCCACAACCCCCGTGAAGTTGAATTATTAGTTGCGGCACAAAAAAAATACGGACTAAAAGTGCAGATGGGCAACCAACAACGATCTGCTGTGACAAGTATTAAAGCAATACAAGACATTCGCCAAGGCATTATAGGAGAAGTCTACAAAGGAGAAGCTTACTATTCTAACAACCGCGGTTCAATTGGTATAGGTAAAGAAATTCCTATTCCTGAACATTTAAACTGGGAATTGTGGCAAGGACCCGCACCGCGTACAGCATATAAAGACAATATTCATCCATACAATTGGCATTGGTTTAGGAATTGGGGAACTGGGGAAGTTCACAACAACGGTACGCACGAAATCGATATTTGTAGATGGGCATTGGGAGTGGACTTACCAGAGAAAGTAACATCCTTTGGAGGAAAATACACTTATCAAGACGATTGGGAGTTTGTAGACAACCAACAAGTTACTTTTTCCTTTCCCAATGGAAAATTTATTACCTGGACAGGGCACAGTAGAGGTTTGATCCAACCCAATCAACCAGGAAGAGGGGTAACAATATATGGAAGCAAAGGGAGTATTCAATTGGACCGTAACTTTTACAAGCGTTATGATTTGGGTGGAAATTTGCTTTTTTCAGAGTTAGAGGGAGTCGCGAGTAAAACAACAGATACCCAAGGACAAGGTGGACTGGATGTAAATCATGTTGGAAACCTGTTTGACGCCATCCGAAAAGAGAAACCACTAACAGCTGAAATCAAAGATGCAAGTATTTCCACAATGCTTTGTCACCTTGCAAACATGGCACAAGATGCTGGAGAAACGTTACAAATAGACACCACAACAGCTAAAGTGCTAAACAACAATGCAGTAATGCAAAACTGGAGCAGAGAATATGCACCGGGCTGGGAACCAAAAATTTAAAGAAACCTATTTCCTTAAATGGATAAACAAAACCCAATACCACCTTTTATTCACGACGATTTTCTCTTGGAGTCAACGAGTGCAAAGGCACTGTATCACGATTATGTCAAAGACTTGCCAATTATTGATTATCACTGTCATCTTTCACCAAAGGACATTGCTGAAAATACCATTTTTGACTCAATTACTGCACTTTGGATAGACGGAGATCATTATAAATGGAGGGCTATGCGAACGCTAGGAGTAGAAGAAAAATACCTTACAGGAACAGCAAGTCCAAAAGAGAAATTTGTACAATTCGCTTCAGCACTACCTTTAATGATGCGCAATCCATTGTATCATTGGACTCAACTGGAATTGAAACGCTATTTTTCTATTTCAGAGCTGCTTTCTAAAGATACAGCTGACGCAATTTTTCAGCAAACAAATGCAAGGGCTACTTCAACCGAATTCAGCACTCAGAAATTACTTCAAAAGATGCAAGTGGAATATATAGGGACAACTGATGACCCTATAGACTCTTTAGAATATCACAGTATACATTCAGCTTCTGGGCACCCTATACATATGGCTCCCTCCTTTCGACCAGATCGCTGTTTGTTAATTCAATCCGATGGATTTAACGACTATCTAGATGACTTAGAGCGGGTTTGTGGGACAGAAATCCAAAGCTTTGAACAACTCTGCATTGCGCTGGAACAACGCATGGATTTCTTTCATCAAAAGGGATGTCGTATTTCTGACCATGGTCTAGAATACCTTCCTTACACAATTTTATCGCCCAAAGAGATTGAATTCATTTTTACCAAAAGAAGAAGAAAAAACGAAGAAATTTCTAAAACGGATAGCGAAGGTTTCCAAACAGCTTTATTACTCTTTTTAAGTAAAAAATATCACAAATTAGGATGGGTGCAGCAGTTCCATTTTGGTGCTATGAGAAATAACAACAGCAGGATGTTTAAAAACCTAGGGGCTGATACAGGATGGGATTCCATTGGGCAGTATCCTACAGCACGTTCGCTTTCCAAATTCTTAGATGCTTTAGACACTACCGATCAATTGACAAAAACCGTTCTCTACAACCTCAATCCTGCAGACAACGAAATCATGGCTACCATGATTGGTAATTTTAATGATGGTAGTATTAAAGGGAAAGTGCAATGGGGATCAGGTTGGTGGTTTTCAGATCAGCTAGAAGGTATGACGAAACAGATTAATACACTTTCAAATATGGGTATTCTCAGTTGCTTCATTGGTATGCTTACCGATTCAAGAAGTTTTCTATCCTTCCCAAGGCATGAATATTTTAGAAGACTACTGTGCAACCTTTTTGGAAATGATATCGAAAAAGGACTGCTTCCAAAAGACCTACCCTGGATAGGAAAAATCATTTCAGACATCAGCTATGGAAATGCCAAAAACTATTTTGAACTCCCTAAATGAAAATCATTTTAAACCTTTCTTTTTTTTTAATATTCATTTTGACAGGGTTTACCGTTGGTTGCACCCAAAAAACCTCTACACGAATTATTCGATTGGGTCACGGACTAGACAACACACATTCCGTACACCTGGCCATGGAACAAGCTAGCAAACATTTGGAACTCCTTTCCAAAGGAGCACTCAAGCTTCAAATATACCCCAACCAACAATTGGGCAGTGAGCGAGAATGTCTTGAATTACTTCAAATAGGAAGTTTGGACATGACAAAAGTTTCAGGAGCAGTTTTAGAAAATTTTGCACCAAAACTCAAACTCTTTGGATTGCCTTTCTTATTTGAAGATAAAGAGCATTTATTCAAAGTATTGGATGGTCCCATAGGTAAAGAATTACTTAGTGAAGGAGAGGATTTTTGGTTAAAGGGTTTAGCATTTTACGACTCAGGTAGCCGAAGTTTTTACACAAAAGAACGACCAATAATGCAGCCTGATGATCTATCGGGAATGAAAATACGTGTTCAAGAGAGTGTTTCAGCTTTCGACATGATCAAACAATTGGGTGCGGCTCCTACCCCTATTTCTTGGGGAGAATTGTACACTGCATTACAACAAGGGGTTGTGGATGGAGCTGAGAACAATCCACCGAGTTTTTATCTTTCGAGACATTACGAAATATGCAAATATTACAGTATTGATGAACATACTATGATCCCCGATGTACTTCTAGTAAGTACCCATCTTTGGGATCGTCTCAATGCTCAAGAACAAAAGTGGCTTCAAGAGGCCATAGATCAGTCTGTTCCCTACCAAAGGGACTTATGGATTCAATCGGAGAAAGAAGCTCTTCAAGCAGTTATTGAAGCTGGGGTAGAAGTTTCTTATCCGAAGAAAAATACATTTCAACTAGCTACCCAAAGGATGTACGAAGATTTTAAAAAAGATCCAGAATTGGCAGCACTCATTCAGCAGATAAAAAATGAAGCAGATTAGAAAAAAAATTGACCGAGCTGTAGAAATCCTTTTAGTTGCTCTTTTATCTGTTATGGTACTCAATGTACTTTGGCAAGTGTTTACTCGTTTTTTCACCTCAAGCCCCAGTGCATTTACAGATGAACTTGCTCGATATCTTATGATTTGGTTGGGCATTTTAGGGGCGTCTTATGTCGCGGGAAAACAGGAACATGTTGCTATTGATTTTTTTGTCAAAAAAGGAAACACTTTTCAACAAAAGACTGCCAGACAAATGGTCCGTTTTTTAGTCTTGGGTTTTGCCTTTTTTGGTCTGATTCTAGGGGGAGGGCGTCTAGTATATATAACTTTTAAACTGGAACAATTTTCTCCGTCTTTACAACTTCCCTTAGCTGTAGTATACGCCGTGTTACCGCTAAGCGGTTTACTCCTTCTTTTTTACAAAACAGTACCAAACCCAGATTGACAGAATGGACAGTATACCTATACTCGTATTAGTAATAAGCTTTCTCTTCTTTGTAGGAGTAGGAACTGCTGTGGCATGGAGTATTGTTTTATCTTCTCTTTTGACCCTAATGTATAGTCTACCAACTGTCGCTGCTTTAACGACTATTGCCCAACGGATGGGAACAGGATTGGATAGTTTTGCATTGCTGGCCATTCCTTTTTTCATACTTTCTGGTCAATTGATGACACACGGGGGAAGTGCCTACAGACTCATTCGTTTTGCAAAAACACTCGTAGGAACGTTTCCGGGAGGATTGGCACTCATCAATATCATATCTGCTATGCTTATGGGTGCCATAGCAGGTTCGGCTATGGCTTCCGCTTCGGCTATGGGTAGCATTTTGGGTCCAGAAATGGAAAAAGAAGGGTATGACAAAGAGTACGGTGCAGCTGTAAACATCACCTCCTCTACTACGGGTTTAGTCATTCCCCCTAGTAATGTTCTCATCGTTTATTCATTGGCAAGTGGTGGAGTTTCGATCGCTTCCTTGTTTCTTGCCGGTTATATACCAGGAATACTAACCGGTATCTTGCTGATGCTGGTAGCTTCCTTTTGGGCAAAACGAAAAAATTATCCCACCTCCAGAAGAAGCAGCTTCAAAGAAATCGTAACTAGTTTTCTTCATGCTATACCTAGTTTGTTTTTACTTATTGTGGTTATAGGAGGTATTGTTGCTGGCTTTTTTACTGCTACTGAAGCTTCTGCAATAGCAGTACTTTATAGCTTTTTATTGGGCGTGATTTATCGAGAAATTAAAAGAGATAACCTCTATGCAATCCTGTTGGAATCTGCCAAAACGAGTGCTGTAGTGCTTCTACTTATTGCAGCTTCTATGAGTATGTCTTGGGTTTTATCTTACGAAAACATTCCACAAATTTTAAGTGATCTCATACTAGGTTTCAGTGATAATAAAGTGGTGATCTTACTTTTGATCAATTGTATTCTTTTAATTGTTGGAATTTTTATGGACATGACACCTGCTGTGCTAATCTTTACTCCTATCTTTCTCCCTGTAGTTCAGTCTTTAGGAATAGATCCTGTGCAATTCGGTATCGTTATGGTGTTAAATTTATGTATTGGTTTGTGTACGCCTCCAGTAGGTTCAGTATTGTTTGTAGGCATCGGGATTGCAAAAACCAGTGTTGAAAAAGTAATCAAGCCCCTGTTGCCATTATTTCTTGCGATGCTAGTTGCCTTGCTGCTGATAACCTACATACCCGAACTCACTCTAGCCCTACCCAAGGTTTTTGGATTTTGATTTTGAATTTTCAAATTTTAGTATAAAACCAAAATGATTTCAATTATTTTTGTTAAAAAATAAAACCATCAAAAAACTATTATCAATAGCACTTCTAAAATGCCCTAGATGCAGAGAAGGCTCTCTTTTAGAAAAACATCCGTACCATTTAAAGAACTTCAACAAAGTCAATGAAAATTGTCCTAATTGTGGTTTACATTTTAAAATAGAACCCAGTTTTTTCTACGGCTCAATGTATGTATCTTACGGTATTGGAGTAGGAATAAGTATTGCTGTTTATCTCCTTTTGTTTCTTTTTGGATATGGAGATCAACTCTTGCAAAATTTTTTCATTATTTGCGGAACTTTAATCCTTCTGATGCCCTATATAAATGCTTTATCCAAAGTGATTTGGGCAAGTTTTTTCTTTAAATACGATCCCGCTATGAGTAAAAAAAGCAAGATTAATGTCTCAAAAAAATAGTCAAAAAACAGATCTCCCTTTTGATGTAACTCAAGCAGTAGTTTCTGAAGCTCTAGAGCAGTATATCAAACAAAGTACTACTGTTGATAGCGAGGTCTTGAATCAGAAAGCACCAGAAAGTATTGCGAAACAGCTGAAAGTAGAGGAACTCTTTCACAAAGGTTTTCAAAACACCAATCAAATAAAAGATTTTGTAAATACTTATTTAGAGCATACCAACCACCTTAAAAATCCAAGATATATGGGACATCAGGTGGCCGTTCCTCATGATTTATCAGGAATTCCAGACTGGATTCACGGAACGATAAATAACCCCAGTTCCCTTTATGAAATGGGACCGGCAGGAGCTACACTTGAAGGATTTATGATCAATTGGATGTTGCAGCAACTGGGTTGGTTTAAAGGAAATGATCTCACAGATTTTAGTAGAATAGAACCAAACGGAAGTGGGATTTTAACTCATGGGGGGTCCGTAGCGAATCTCACGGCACTTTCTGCTGCTCGAGCCTTTGCAGCTCCAGAAGCATGGGAAGAAGGGAGTCCAGACGATCTAGTGGTATTAGGTCCCAGCACCTCTCATTATTCCATTGTCCGGGCATTATCAATAATGGGAATGGGAAAAAAATCCTTCGTTCCCGTTCCTGTAGATGAAAACGAGGTAATTATAACCTCGGCTCTAGAAGAAAGCTACTCGCAGATAAAAAAAGAAAAAAAAAGAGTGATGGCTGTAGTTGCCAATGCCTGTGCGACTTCTACAGGTCTTTTTGATCCATTAGATGAAATGGCTGATTTTTGTGAAAAGAATAAACTGTGGTTTCATGTAGACGGAGCACATGGTGCTGTTGCATTACTTTCTCCTAAACACAAACACAAAGTCAAAGGAATAGAGCGAGCAGATTCAATCATATGGGATGCACATAAAATGATGAAGGTTCCTTCCCTTTGTACAGCGGTGCTCTTTAAAGAACAAAAAAACATGTGGAACTGTTTCCGGCAAAAAGGAAGCTATGTTTTTCACGAGAATGAGGTTGTAGGCATGGACTCCATGCCTTTCACTGTAGAGTGTACTAAATCCGCTTTGGGTACAAAATTGTTCTGGAGCTTTGCCCTAGAAGGAGAAAAAGGGATAGTAGATTTTGTTGAAAATAGTTTTGAACAAGCCAAAGAACTCTACACCTATCTCAAGTCAAACAAAAACTTTTTCTGCCCTTACCCACCTCAATCCAATATTTTATGCTTTCAATACAAACCAGAGACTATTGATGATCAACAACAGCTTGCTCTGAGGTACGCATTAATCAACTCTGGTGCCTTTTATATTACCTCTTGTGTAATCCAAGGGAAAAGGTACTTGAGAACAGTGCTAATGAATCCCTTAAGTAATCAAGAAGACTTTAAGGCATTAGTGAAGAGTATTGAACAGCACGCAGCGACTTTAGAACAGAAATAAATCTGCTTAATTTTACCGTACAAGCGCGTTATCAAGCACTGTTTTGTAAGTAGAGTTGAGCAATCCACAAGAATAAATTACTTTAGCTAAAATGATGATTCATGAATTCAATAAACATTAGTACCTATTTGAAAAACGTTTTTGAATCGAACGGGCTGACCTCTTTTTGGGCTGAACATATAA
>VMCW01000103.1 GCA_008081175.1 Flavobacteriaceae bacterium | reverse complement strand
CAGGATAAAAAAGAAATTAATTTTAGCTTTCATTTTCATTGAATAAATTGAGTTATTGAACCCATTTTGTTTTGGTTTCAAACAAAAACAGGTCGAAAAATAAGAGTGCCAGACCGATAATAAGAAAATCTTGAAAACGGTCCTTGTAACTTACAAATTTTTTGGCTTCAAACTCTTTTTTGTCCATCGCTTTAAGCTGTTCATTTACGAAATCCAAAACTTGCTGGGTGTCGTTTCCATTCTGATAAGCACCATCTGTTGCTGCTGCAATGGCTTCTAATACTTGCTGATTTCGTTTTGTAATCACAACTTCTCCTTCTAAATCTTTTTTATAAGACTCTACTATACCGTTTCTTTTTAAAGGGATTGGGGCTCCGTTTTCTGTACCAACGCCAAAGGTGAAAATTTTGATTCCTAGTTCAGCAGCTCTGGCAGCTGCATTTGAAGCCTCCTGTGAATGGTCTTCGCCATCAGAGATTAAAAAGATTACTCGATTGGTTTGATCTTGATCATCAAAAAAAGTACCAGATAAGTCTATCGCACTGTCCAAAGCAGTTCCTTGTGAGGAAAGCATATCAGTATTGAGTGCTTGGAGAAACATTTTAGCAGCACTATAATCTGTTGTAATCGGCAATTGAGGAACCGCTTGTGCAGCATAGGCAATGATTCCAATACGATCACTGGCTAGCTGATTGATGATGGCTGAAACCAATCGTTTTGATTTTTCAATTCGATTTGGAGCAATGTCTTCCGCCAACATACTTTTAGACACATCAATTGCAAAAACAATATCCACTCCCTCTCTTTTGACTGTTTCCAATTGGGTTCCTATTTTAGGATTCATTAGCGCCAATATTAAAGAAACAAATACCAGGCTGAGCAAAATAACCTTTAAGGTTGGTTTAAATTTTGAACGGTTAGGGCTTAAAGAATCTAACAGTTCAGGTCTTGCAAAGTTCGTTTGTGTCTTTCTTTTCCATCGCAAATAAAAGTAATAGATCAACCACATTATAGGTAGGGTGACCAAAAGATAACTGTATTCGTATGCGTCTATTTGATACATTTAAATAAAACTTTTAAATAGCGAATTTCTTGCAATCCATTCCAAAACCAAAAAACCAAAAGCAAGTAAAACTAGTATACGATACTTTTCTTCATAATTGTAGTACTTAAATTCCTCAATTTCAGTTTTTTCTAGTTTATTTATTTCTGCGTAGATTTCTTCTAGTTTTTTATTGTCTGTTGCTCTAAAGTAAAGCCCTCCCGTTTTTTGAGCGATTTCTTTTAAGAGTGCCTCATCAATTTCTACTTTAGTCAATCCATACTTAAATTCTCCATTGGGCAAAATACCTACAGGGGCTAGTGCCGTTCCATTGCTTCCTAAGCCAATGGTATAGGTTTTGATACCGAACTCAACTGCCAATTCCGTTGCAATTTTAGGATCAATAAAACCAGAATTATTTACCCCATCGGTTAGAAGGATGATAATCTTACTTTTGGCTTTGCTGTCTTTGAGTCGATTGACAGCGGTTGCTAATCCCATACCAATTGCTGTTCCGTCTTCTATCAAACCTTCAAAAGAAATTGCTCTCAAAGCAGCTTTAACAATTCCTTTGTCACTGGTTATTGGTGTTTTGGTATAACTCTCCCCTGCGTATACGACCAAACCAATCCGATCTGATAAACGATCAGCTACAAATTCTTCTGCAACTCGCTTAAGGGCTGTGAGTCTGTCGGGTTTTAAATCTTGAGCCAACATGCTGGAAGAAACATCTATGGCCATTACGATGTCTATTCCTTTATTTGTTTTGGTGCGTGTTGAGACATCAACCGTTTGAGGTCTTGCTATAGCCAAAACAAGTAATCCCATCGCTATGAGTCGTAAACCAAACAAAAAAGGATAGACCTTAGACCATAATGATGAAAATCCCTGAAAACCAGAAAGACTTGAAATCTTTAAAACTGACTGCTTTTTTTTCCAAGTGAAAAGGTGTCCTACAAAAGCCACCGGTAGCAACAAGAGCAGCCAGAGGAAATTAGGATTCGCAAAGTAGATACCTTCAAACATGGATTAAAGTTCTTTTATCAGTTCTAAACTGTTAATAATTCTTTGTTCTATTTGTGCTGCATAACGGTCGTCCTTTTCGTACATCATTGTCAAAATAATAGTTCCCTCTTCAAAGGTAAATAGCAATGCATTAAATGAACATCGTACAGGGTTAGAAGCTCCTTGCTTAGGATAATCCAAAGTCCCATAGACTTTTGCTACAGGCACCCCAGAAGGAAGCTCTATAGCATCGTTTTTCATCAAAATATTGACTGCCCCTTTAGATTCAAAATTTGAAATTATTGAGGAGACCAAGGCTTGACCTTTTTCTAAATCCGCTTGCTGAGGATCTGAAGACTGCTCTTGCTGGGGTTTTTGTTTGGGAAAATCAAAGAGTAAATCAATATAAAAAGGACTGTCAAAAGTGCCTAAACTGAATTGCTGTATTGTTTTTTCTTCGCGAATCATTCGCTCTAAAACTTCAGGTGTTTCAATTTTTAAAGGAGGTGTTCCGTATTGACTATTGACCCAAGTCCCGCTGTAAAGTTCTTTTGTAGGATACCTCAATATGGTATCACGAACAGGGTAATAACCGTAAATGAGCATACTTACCACTAAAGCCAAAACACTTAAAATTCCTATCCCTGTTAGCCCCCATATCACCTGCTCTTTTCTTCTTTTTTTAGCCAAATATTCTTGGTAGGCCTCTTGCTCGCGTAACTCATCTTCTGTAGGTTCTGGAAGTGCCTCTTTAGTCTCTTTTACTACCTGTTCAACTACGGTACGGTCTGCAGTAGCAATCTGTTGCTCGGGGAGTGATTTTGCAAATTTAACAAGGTCTGCATTTTGCAGTACTTTCCTTAGACTGTTGAGTGTTTTCTGGTCCAGGTCTAAAGTTCCTGCATTTTTTCTAAGCTCTAGCTTGGTTAGAAGTTCATCCGAAGTGCTTTCCAAAGCGTCAATTTTAGCTTCTTCTTCGAGATAGCGGCGTACTACATCGGTGAGCCTAGAGTAGTAGTTTTTGTATTCTTCTTGCTCGCTTGGATATTCTTTTTCCAGCTCCTTTAAGGCTTCTAATGCTCGATCAAAAGGAGGCAATTCTCTATTTCGTAATTCTTTCTTTCTTTTCTGAAAGAGGTAGGTGTAAAACACACCCACTAAAGCCAGTAGAAAAACAACTACCCACAAAATCTGTGCTATTAATTCTTCGTAATTTCGATCGACTTCCTGCAAGGGCTTAATTTCATAGAGTTTTTGCTTGGTGGTATCGACCTCGACAGTATTTACTCGAATGGGAATCAAGTCTGCAATCTTAGAGAATCCGTCAACAATGACCTGCTGTTGGGGAATAAAATAATCTCCAGAGTCGAATTGAATTAAAGCGTATTTCTTAGTGTACAGATAGTGAGACTGATAACGTATAGTGTCAATCGGACTGGATTCTAGCAATTCAAATGGAGCAAATAGAGGTTCCTCTGGAAAAACAACTTGTGCAGTACTGTCTGCCTTAATTTGCAATATATAATCGATTTGTTCTCCTATTTTTACAGCTGTAGAATCGACTGCAACAGTAAGCTCACCCTGACTTTGAGACCAAGTCAAGAAAAAACTAAAAAAACAAAAATAAAGGAGTCCTTTCTTCATTTCTTATACCCTTGCTTTGAAATAACCTAAAAGTTTTTTTACATAACTTTCCTCAACACTACAGCTTATGTGACCTGCACCATTTTTACTGAACAATTCTTCAAAAGCTACAACCTGTTCTCTGTATTTTTTTTCATAATTCAGTCTAACCTTTTTAGAAAAAGTACTGATCCAACGCACCATACCTGTCTCTGCATCTCGTAAGGGGACAATGCCTAGATTAGGTAGTTTTGTTTCCACAGGATCAAAAACTCGGATACCCGTTAGGTCATGTTTTTTTGCAGAAATTCGTAAGGTTTTCTCATAGTTTTTGTCCATAAAATCGGATAAGACAAAAACAATTGCCTTCTTTTTAAGAACCCCTGAAAGAAATTCTAATGCAGTACTGATACTTGTTTTTTTACTTTCTGGTTCGAATTCTAGTAGCTCTCTAATGATTCTTAAAATGTGGGACCTTCCTTTTTTAGGGGGTATAAAAAGTTCAACTTGATCTGAAAACAAGATCAACCCTACTTTATCATTATTTTGAAGAGCCGAGAAAGCCAGGGTAGCAGCTATTTCTGTTATTAAATCTCGTTTAAATTGTATTTGAGTTCCAAAAGCCTCCGAGCCACTTACATCCACTACCAACATTAAAGTCAGTTCGCGTTCTTCTTCAAAAACCTTTACAAAAGGCTCATTGTAACGGGCAGTAACATTCCAATCAATAGAACGCACATCGTCACCAAATTGATATTGACGAACTTCGCTAAAAGTCATTCCCCTTCCCTTAAAGGTAGAGTGATACTCACCACCAAAAACGTGATCGCTCAGGCGACGGGTTTTAATTTCAATCTTACGAACTTTTTTCAGTAGCGCTTTTGTGTCCATTGCGTCCTGTAGTGGATTCTAAAAAATTTGCCCTTTTATCCTTAAGGAACCTCTACTTCATTTATGATCTTTGTGATCAGATCCTCAGAGGTGATGTTTTCTGCCTCGGCCTCATAAGTTAGCCCTATACGATGTCTCAACACATCATAAATTACAGCGCGAACATCTTCTGGGATTACATAGCCTCTGTGCTTTAAAAAGGCATGGCATTTGGCTGCTGTAGCTAGGTTAATACTTCCCCTTGGAGAGGCACCAAAACTAATCAATGGCTTTATCGCATCCAATTTATAATTTTCAGGATAGCGGGTAGCAAAAACTAAATTCAAAATATAGTTTTCGATTTTTTCATCCATATACACCTCCCTAACGGTATCTTGAGCACTTAGTATTTGTTTGGTAGTAACCACAGGTTTTACAGCAGCAACCACACTAGATAGATTGTTTCTAACGATGTGTTGTTCTTCCTCTAACTTGGGATAATCAATGACAGCTTTGAGCATAAATCGATCTACCTGTGCTTCTGGGAGGGGGTATGTTCCTTCTTGTTCTACAGGGTTTTGAGTTGCCATAACTAGAAAAGGAGCCTGAAGTTTGAAGGTACTGTCTCCAATAGTTACTTGTTTTTCCTGCATGGCTTCAAGCAAAGCGGATTGAACTTTTGCTGGAGCTCTGTTGATTTCATCTGCTAGAACAAAATTGGCAAATATGGGTCCTTTTTTGATTGAAAAATCATTTTCTTTAATGTTATAAATCATAGTACCTACAACGTCTGCAGGAAGTAAATCAGGAGTAAACTGTATCCGACTAAAACTCCCTTTCACAGCCTGACTTAAAGTATTGATGGCTAAAGTTTTTGCCAGCCCTGGAACCCCTTCCAATAAGATATGACCTTTACCTAGTAAACCAATGAGCAGTCTTTCTATCATGTGCTTTTGACCCACAATCACTTTGTTCATCTCCATGGTGAGCAAGTCCACAAAAGCACTTTCTTTTTCTATTTTATCATTAATCGCCTTGATGTCGGCTGTTTGAATCGTATTGTTTTTCATTTAAATTTTCTACAATTTTTTGGACAGCAAATTTGAAAAATATATTGCCATTTAGTTGTTAACAATTGGTTAAAAGTTAAAGGATTCTTACTGTAGCGATCTCCCAAATGTTCCTAATTTAGAACATAAAATTAATCAATTGAAATGGAGATAAAACCCTTTTCTCGAATAATTTCAGGCACCATGACTTGGGGTTCATGGGGAAGCCAATACACCAGCGAGCAAATGAGTAATCTTATGGGTCAAGCCTATGAATTAGGGATTACCACCTTTGATCATGCAGATATTTATGGAGGCTACACTACAGAGAGAGATTTTGGAAATGCTTTTATAAAAAGTACACTAAAACGTGAGCAAATTCAATTCATTACAAAATGTGGTATCCAAATGCCCTGTGAGGCAAGGCCTCTTCCTGTGAAACATTATGATTACAGCAAAAAACACCTCCGTATGAGTGTGGAAAATTCGCTTCGTAACCTTCATACTGACTATGTCGATCTGCTTTTACTACACCGTCCAAGCCCCCTTATGGAAGCGGAACCTATAGCAGAGGAATTTCAAAAACTAAAAGAAGAAGGCAAAGTGATCCAACTGGGTGTTTCCAATTTCACAACTTCTCAAATGGAAATGTTTAAGGGTGTTGAACCCATTTCTTGGAATCAAGTTGAGTGTTCTTTAACACACGAGCAACCTCTTTTTGATGGTACATTAGACTATATGAAAGTACAAGGCATAGGAGCTATGGCCTGGAGTCCTCTAGGGGTTTTCTTCAAAAAAAACTCAGACCAACAAAAAAGAATTAAAAAAGTCCTGATTCCTCTTTGTGAAAAGTACAGTTGTGCTGAAGACCAACTTCTTTTGGCCTGGTTGATGTACCACCCTTCCAATATTTATCCTGTCGTAGGCACTACCTCCGCTTCAAGACTCAAAAAAGCGGTAGAATCAATGAAAATAACTTTAGAAATCACCGATTGGTTTTTACTTCTAGAAGCCAGTATGGGTAAACCTTTACCGTAAAAAATGAAAAATAAAATAGTATTAATAACCGGTGCTACTAGTGGAATTGGATGGGCTACAGCCCAAACCTTTGCCAAAGCAGGAGCACGTTTGATTCTTTGTGGGAGAAGAACAGAAAAATTAGAGGCTTTAGCTAAAGATGTCGGTACAAACACACAATTACTCGCTTTTGATGTGCGAGATAAAGTTGCAGTCTTTGAAGCCATGGAAAGCCTCCCTCCCGATTGGAAAAAAATCGATGTTTTGATAAACAATGCAGGAAATGCGCACGGATTAGACCCTGTACAAACAGCAAGTATCGAAGATTGGGAAGCAATGATAGATGGGAATGTAAAAGGGCTAATGTATGTTACCAAAGCGGTCCTACCCCAGATGATTGCTGCAAAAAAAGGTCAAATTATCAATCTAGGGTCCATCGCAGGAAAAGAGGTTTATCCCAATGGAAGTGTATACTGCAGTAGTAAGGCAGCAGTTGATTTTTTTACCAGAGGATTACGCATTGACCTCAACCCACTTGGAATTCGTGTGGGAGCTATACATCCGGGACTTGTAGAAACTGAATTCTCAGAAGTGCGTTTTAAGGGAGACCAAGACAGGGCTAAAAAAGTATATGAGGGTATAGAAGCGCTAACTGCAGAAGAAGTAGCAGACGCTATTCGCTATATGGCAGAGGTTCCAGAAAAAGTGACGATTGCCGATTTGGTTATTCTTCCTACTAGACAAGCGAACGCCTATGTAAATAATAGAAAAGCTTAATTAATTCTCCAAATTCAAAATTTTTGAACACTTTTTAAATCCAGTCAAAGGCAATAAACTCAGGGAATGGTATTTACTGAGTAACTTCATACTCCAATTCCCAATTCGGGTTTTCAAGTTTATTGATGATGTATTTAACCGTTATTTCCTCGCCTTCACGAATTGGTTTTAAGGTCACGATTCTAATGTGTTTTAGGGAACCGATTTCTGGGTCCTCCTCTGAAAAAACAGCCTCACTATTGGGAATTTCATGATGGTTGATGAATGCACCTAAAGGCAATCGAATGTATTGATCATGAAATCGCTTGTCAAATATATGGGTCATCCCTAAGTCAGTCCCCGCAGGAAGGTCTTCGAGAGTAAACAAACCCAAACCTTCTATCTTACTTTGACGAATAGTTAAAAATTCTGGTAAAGGCCGCCAATTACTGTCTTTTATCATGATCTCTTTGTTCTTACTAAAATTAAAAAATCTTTTTTATTGTACTTTAAATCTGTGCTCCAGAGACTGTTTGGGTGCAATAACCGTATTTAAAATTCGAAATGGCAGTACTATTGACGTCTTTTTTGTTTTCGTTTTTACTAAAAGTTTTTCAGTGCTATCAGCAGGAACCGTGAAGATGGAGGCTCTTTGATGAAAAGAATACACACCTGTGTATTCTAATTGCAGAGGCACGGCACTCCTGTTTGTAACTTCTATTTGCATGATTGATTTATCTTCAGCATAGTGGGGTGACCCAAAAACAAGATTTTGTTCAATCAATTCTTTGAGATGCATTTCTTTCCCAATCAGTAGGTCTTCGTACCACACCACGGTTTTCCCTTCAAAGAGTGCTTTTTTAAGTGCCTCGGGTGTTCTGTTTTCAACCTGCACAAAAGTCATAGGACGATGCCCTCCTTGAGAAATGCGGTGTGCCCAATCTGTTAATCCGTGTATGTCTGAGGTCCCTAAAATTGTAAGCTCATTGTCCAAAGCAATTTGCAGTGCTTCCTCAGAAAAGGTCGTTTCATTAACTACTTCAATTCCATGGAGAAGCTTATTTTCAATCAAGAAAGTATGAAATGGCTCCAAACGTGCTATACCATCTGCTCGATGAGCATCCCAGTTTGGGTGGTTCCAAAAGACAAAGGCCTTTTGTTGGTTGGCTGCTTTAATTCCAGATAGAGAATCCTTGTGTAACAATGCATTGGCGTCTTTTACAAAAACAGCATTGATATGTCCAGGAGGCATCTCCCGTGTAATTTCTGAACCGTTGATAACTTGTAAATTCTCGCCTTCTTGTAACATTTCGCTAGCGATAACAAAAGATCGGTTACGATCTGGATGAGGAATGTCCTCTGCATGGGGCTGATATTCCAGATGTTCTGTCATCGCTATTAAATCCAATCCTTCCCTTCTCGCCTCTTCCACGCGAATACTAGGCCAAACAGCCCCATCAGAAAAAACAGTATGTATGTGTAGGTCGGTACTTACCCATTGCAACCCTTCAGAAGCTTTGAAAAATGGGGTTTGCCCAAATAAACTACTCCCCGACAATAAGAAAAAAATCAAATTCGAGGCTTTAAGTAAAATGCTTTTCATAATGATACGATTGAATGTTTATAGTGAATTAAAGATACTTTTTAAAACCTATAAAACAATATGGTATTCCATAATCTATTCTTCAAATAGGTCGTTGTGGATTTAGAAATGGTGTTTTTTTGAAAACCTGTATTTAAGGTGATTTGCTTACTCAATTTAGCTCGAAATCCTAAAAAAGTCCAGTTTTGATTAAATTTAAAAGGAATCCCTCTTGGGTTCATAAGGGTGAAAATTTCATTGTAGACCACTAAGTTTAAAGGGATCTTAGCTTGTTCTTGTGATAAGCGCTTTAGATAGGTGAGGCGAAAACGAATCCTACTAGAAAAATCGAACTCGCGAAGACTTTTGTTCTGTTGTAAAGGTAAAACTTCCTGAAAACGGTGTTCCAATCGAATCCAAGTACTGAAAGAGGCTTTCTTTAAGGGTAAAGTAAACTGAACCTGTTCCCAAATATTGTGTTCGTTGCGGATTCGGGGATCTGCAGTTGTATCTTGGTCGTAGTTTTTTAAATATGAATATCCCGCACGCCAAGAAACATTTTTTGATGGCGTATAGGACAGTTGTGGTCTAAAAATTTGTTGGTTCCAAACTTTAAAATAAGAAATCGTGCGAAGATGTAATTCCGTTCTCAAACTCATTTTGTTTGAAAGTGGAAAGTCTAAAAAAGCTGCATTCCATACCCCATTGACTTTATTGTATTCTTGGGAGTACATCGATTGAAAGATAGTAACGAGCAACAGTAAAGTAAAATAAGTCTTCCTAGGTTTCATCTTTATTTGTATTTCCGCATTAGTCCTTCTTGGGTGACAGAAGCTACCATTGTTCCTTTTTTATCAAAAATACTCCCTCTTGAGAACCCTCGAGCGTTGGAAGCACTCGGACTTTCTATTGCATAGAGCAACCAATCGTCTATTTTAAAGTCTCTGTGAAACCAAAGTGCATGATCCAAACTCGCATAGTACATCTTTGCGTGCATGAGCTTTTCTCTATGAGGCAAAGTGGCTGAGAGCAATAAACTATAATCCGATGCAAAAGCTAGAATTTGATGGTGCAAAGCAAGAGAGTTTTTAATTTTGTCCTTTATTCTAAACCAAATATGAGCTAGGGGAGGTGAATTTTGTGTTTGTAGGTAAATAGCTTTGTCTACAGGCTTGAATTCAAAAATTTGAGGGTGTGCTTTCATCAATCTTTGAAAACGTTCAGGGTCTTTGTGTTGTAAACCCTCTGCTTGTTGAATATCTGTTAGCAATAAATCTGGAGTCAAAACATTGGGCATTGGAATTTGATGACTTTCTCCCTCTTCCTTAATATGAAAAGAAGCCGCCATATTAAAAATAGCTTTATCGTTTTGAAACGCCACAACACGTCTAGTGGTAAAGCTTCTTCCATCCCGAATGGTATCAACATGATAGTCAATAGGTATATTGATATCCCCTCCTAGTATAAAATAGCCGTGCATAGAATGTGCTATACGATCTTGAGGAACGGTCTGATAGGCTGCGTGAAGTGATTGACCCAACACTTGTCCACCAAAAACACGACCCCATGCAGTTTGATAGTTTTTACCCACAAAATGATGGTCGTCTTTTCTTTCTAGTGTTAAAAGAGCGATAAGTTCTTCACTTGAGATCATACTTCTTTAATATGGAATCCCTAAAGATTCCATTTATTTTGATTATAGTTAAAATTAACGGTCTCTTTTGGCCCAAATCTCATGCATGGGCACTCCTTTACTGCTTTTCCCTTGATGATGCCAATCTGTACCTTTCAAACTGTACTGAAAAGGTAAAACACGACCTACGCTTTTGTTGTCTCGCGAGAAAAACTCAATGTGTTCAGTATAATTTCCTTGATCGGTGGTATAAAAACCCCCTCCCGATCCAAAAAACTGAAAACTTTCAGTATTGAAAGCAATCCATTGAAAGTAACCATTATTCAAAAACTTCATGGTTTTTCTGGGTCCCGTTGTGTCTCTTCTACGCTCTCCTTCGTCGGTCATTCTTCCTGCCATCAGCCATTTTCCGTTTAAATCCAATCGTTCTTTCGAGACTTCTTCCCAGGTAGAATCTTTACTGATTTTAAGTTGTTTTTGCCCATCGGATTCATAGTTGGAATTAAATTCTAACTCAACTTCGAATACTCCTTCTTTTTCGCTGTAAAACCCTCCACGAGTTAAGATAAATTCAGCTGGTTGACTACTGAATTGGGTTTCTACCAAATAATTTTCGTCCAGCATCAACCTATGGATAATGCTTTTGCCGTTTTGCTCACTTTTAAAATGGTATACTTGAGAGCTAGCTAGAGCAGTATAAAAAAGGGTTACAAAAAGAAATATTTTTTTCATCAGGGTATTAGTTTCTATAGTTTAAAGCAGGTTTTCGGTCTCCAAGCATAGGAGTATAGTTAAAATCAGCCCCTCTTTTTTTCATAAATTCTTTTTTAGCTTCATCAATAGCTTTGGGATCTTCCAATAGCTGCATCCCTGTAAGTGCCAGAGTTTTTGCTGCGACCATCATCCCTTTTGTTCCGATGGAAGTCCCCCCTGCTGCTACCGCCTGCCAACTGTGTGCTGGTGTGCCTGGAACCCAGGTTGCTGCTCTAAGACCTACAGTAGGCACTGCAAAACTGACATCACCCACATCTGTTGATCCTCCGGCTTTTCCTTCAGAAGTATAGGGTGCTACACCTTCAACAAATTTTGTGTCTAGAGGTGTACCTAAGCTTTCTGCAATTTTTTCAGCAAAAGCTTTCTCTTCTTCCGTATAAGTGTACCCTCCAATAGTTTCTAAGTTTCTATGCATCTTTTTTTGAAGGCTTTCTATATGTAAAAGCTCATGTGTCCCCCCAATCATTTCGTATTCCATTCTTGTACCAGTTCCTATTGCAGCTCCTTTTGCAGCATCAACAATTCGATCAAAAACACGGACAACCTCATCTCTGGTCAGATGTCTTGCATAATAGTATACCTCAGCAAAATCAGGAACTACGTTTGGAGCATTCCCCCCTTGGGTAATTACGTAGTGAATTCTAGTGCTTTCAGTAGTATGCTCCCGAAGCATATTGACCATATTGTTCATCGCTTCAACTCCGTCTAGCGCAGAACGTCCTTTTTCAGGAGCACCTGCAGCATGTGCAGAAACCCCATAAAAACGAAATTTTGCAGATTTATTAGCTAGAGCAGGACGTACACTGGCAGAGTTTTTACTATCAGCATGCCAATGCAAAGCCACATCAACATCATCAAAAAGTCCAGCCCTTGTCATATATACTTTTCCAGAGCCTCCTTCCTCTGCAGGGCAGCCGTAATACTTTACTGTCCCAGGAATATTTTTACTTTGAATGTAGTTTTTTATGGCAATGGCAGCGGCCGCTGAAGCGGTTCCAAACAAGTGGTGTCC
>VMCW01000209.1 GCA_008081175.1 Flavobacteriaceae bacterium | reverse complement strand
TTGCCGCTGAGCATTTTCAATCCATTGTTTAAGGTTAGGGACACTTCCTTTTTTACCGGGATATTGAAACGCTGCACCAAAAAAAGTTGCTTCAAATTCGAATTCATCAGGATTGCCAATTACGAGTTCTATACCCAATGGAGTAGAGCGTGTTTCGAGTAGCGAAAGGGTTTGGGGTAGAATGTTTTCGTCTACAAAAAATTGGTACGCTTCATTTTTCTTCTGGTCTTTTGTTCTTGCACCAAAAAGCATGCTCATTCCTTCTGCAACTGCTGTGCTTTCATCCAAAAGAGAGGCATTGGCTAACTCCATGCCTGTCAAGTCACAGACCACTGTTTGGAAATTGAACAAGGCCTCTAATCTACCTTGTGCGATTTCAGCTTGATAGGGAGTGTATGCAGTATACCACCCTGGATTCTCAAGTATGTTTCTTTGAATCACTGCAGGGGTGATTGTGGGATGATAACCCAAACCGATGTAAGTAGAAAACAGTTGATTCTCCTTTCCCAAGGAGTTTATGTGTTTAGAAAAAGCGAACTCGCTAATTCCTTCTGGAAGGTCTAAAGGTTGATTCAAACGAATGGATTGAGGTATAGTCTCATCAAGTAGTTGGGATAGAGATTCTACTCCAATTTTTTCCAACATTTTATTAATCTCTTCTTCATTTGGACCCAAATGTCTATTCAAAAACATTTCCGTTCTCATAAATCAAACTTTTTTAAAGACGTAAAAGTACATTATCCAAAGGATTTTTAATAACCTCTGATTTTTAAAATCAAATTATTTTATGAAAAAACAAATCTCTAGTTTTAAACTTTAGATATTTACATGTGAAAAAACACCTAGTTACCTTTTTAGACTTTTATTTAAAATCCAGTATTCATGTAGCTTTGGCGGTTGTTTCATTGGCTTATATTTCATTTGGGATTAATGGTGTTAAACCATCAATAGAATTGTTAATATTTATTTTCTGTAGTGCAGTTTTTGCATATAATTTTGTTAAATATTTTCCTTTTAAAACTTCAAAAAAGCAAATTACTTTATCTCCATTTATCCTAGGTGTGAGTGTTTTAGCACTTGCTTTATGTGGATACTTTGTTTTTTATCTTAAACCGCTTTCTATTTTACTTGTTCTTCTAGGGTGTGCTTTAGTTTTATTGTATAGTATACCTCTACATCATGACAAGAAAAATTTTAGAAATAAAAAGGGTTGGAAAATCTATCTGGTTGTTTTTTCCTGGTTGATTCTTACTGTGGCTCTTCCATTTATTGAGATCTTTACATTCAACTTTACTTTATTTTTTTACTGTTTGCTTGTCCAAGGTATTTATCTCTTTGTAGCCATTTTGCCTTTTGATATTAGAGATTTGAATGAAGATTCTATGAGTTTACAAACATTTCCTCAGAAGTGGGGAATTAAAAAGGTCAAAATAGTTGGTATTTTTCTCCTTTTTGTGATTTCTCTATTCGTGTTGTTTACCTTTCAGTCATCTACCTCTTTTGTCATAAGCACATTACTTTCTTTTGTATTACTCGCCATATTTTTAATTCGATCTACTCCCCATAGGTCAATGTATTACACTGCCTTTTGGGTAGAAGGTATACCGATGATTTGGCTGGGATCATTCCATTTATTTGATTACTTTTAATAGCAACCTTAAAAAGTTAATATTTAAAAATGAAACACTTATTTGCTTTACTTGTTTTGTTTGTGGCTTGTGCACAAGAAAAACCTCAAATTCAACTTGTAGAAAAAAAGACTTTTCAAGAATTGATGACTCAGGAGGTCCAACTGATAGATGTACGAACTCCTAGTGAATACGAAGGGGGTTATATTGGCACAGCAAGAAACATCAATTACAATGCAACTGATTTTGCTGAACAAGTTTCTAAACTTGATAGAGATAAGCCCGTCTTAGTTTATTGTGCGGTAGGTGGACGAAGTGCTCGCGCCGCTAAAGTCTTTGAATCTTTAGGATTTAAAACAATTTACGATCTCAAAGGAGGGTATAACGCTTGGTAGGGTTATTCAAGATGTAACTTTTTTAAGTGCTCTAGTTCTAGAGGCATTCTTTTCCAAAGGAAAGAATACCAAGATTTTGGCCCCTTGAGGTAAAAATCTTGCCGCCATTAAAATAGGTTTCTTTAAATGCAATGTGAAGCTCTGAGCCTTCACTAATATAGAGGTCACTAAAAAAGGTTAGTTGAGCATTTGAGCTATAACCAACCGAAAATACAAATAGAAGCAAGTAGGTTTGCTTTTTTTGAGGCATTACCAGAAGATTTAAGACCTTCTAAATTAAAAAAAAAGATAAAATTAGACCAAACCCGCTCTACGAAGAAGGGCTAAGGGATCTGGAGCAGCACCTCTAAATCTTTTGTAAAGTGTCATTGGATGTTCTGTCCCTCCTTTAGAAAGAATGTTTTCTAAAAAGCTCGTTGCAGTAGCTTTGTTAAAGATTCCTTTTTCTAAAAAGAGTTCGAAAGCATCTGCATCGAGAACTTCTGCCCATTTATAGCTGTAATAACCAGCAGCATACCCTCCTTGAAAAATATGAGAGAATGCGGTACTCATGCAGTTATCTATTGGGTCTTCTGTGAATTGTAAAGTAGTAATCTGGGCTTTTTCATGTGCTTTTACCTCTTGGATTTCAGTAGCATTTTCATCGTGAAAAGACAAATCCAAATAACCAAAACTCAATTGCCTTAAAGTTTGAAGTCCTTGTTGAAAATGAGCTGCTTTTTTGATTTTTTCAATCAATTCTGAGGGTATAGTTTCTTTTGTCTGAAAGTGTTTAGCAAAAAGTTCCAGTGCTTTTTCTTGATAACACCAGTTCTCCATTATTTGGCTTGGCAATTCCACAAAATCCCAATAAACACTCGTACCGCTTAAAGCACTGTAGTTTGTGTTGGCTAGCATTCCGTGAAGCGCATGGCCAAACTCATGAAATAACGTAGTTACTTCTTGAAAAGTCAAAAGAGAAGGCTGTGATTTTGTAGGTCTTGAAAAATTACACACGATAGAGATGTGAGGTCTCTTTCCTTTTTTTTGGGAACGGTAGCTGGTCATCCAAGCTCCGTTTCTTTTTCCTGGGCGAGGAAAAAAATCGGTGTAAAGCAAGGCGTAGAAAACCCCTGATTTATATACCTCATAGACCTTTACCTCTTCATGGTAACCTTCTATAGAAGGGTTGACAACAAACTCTAAATCATAGAGCTTGTGGACCACTTCAAATAATCCCTCTACCACTTGGTCTAAAGGGAAATATTTCTTGAGTTCCTGCTCATCTAATTTAAATTGCTGTTGTTTTAATTTTTCTGAGACAAAAGCAGTATCCCATTTTTCTATTTTATTTAAACCGAGATTATTTTTCCCAAAAGACACCAGCTGTTTCCATTCTTTGGTAGCTGCGGGGCGTGCTTTTTCTGTCAAATCGTTAAGAAACTGTAGGACATTTTTTGGAGACTGTGCCATACGTTCTTCCAAAACAAAATCTGCATGAGAAGAATAGCCTAACAAAGTTGCTCGTTCGTGACGGAGTTTAACAATCTGTAAAATTATAGCTGTATTGTTATTTGCGTTTTTTTGAAAGCCTCTTTTTCCGTAGGCGTTACTTAATTTTTTACGAAGTTCTCGGTCTTGAGAATAGGTCATAAAGGGGACATAGCTTGGATAGTCTAGTGTAAAAATCCAGCCCTCTTTCCCTTTTTGTTGAGCGGCAGCCTTTGCCATTTCAACTAAATATGAGGGAAGTCCTTTTAGTTTTTCTTCCTTTTCTATATGAAGTGTATAAGCTTGGGTATCCGCCAGAAGATGTTCACCAAAAGTCAAGCTCAATTGCGCTAGTTGTGTGTCAAGTTTTCTTAATTTTTCTTTAGCTTCAGGATCAAGTAAGGCTCCGTTTCGAACAAAGCCTTTGTATTCTTTTTCTAAAAGCGTAATTTGTTCCTGACTAAGTTTTGTTCGATCCTCATTATTATATACGTAACGAATTCGTTCAAACAGTTTTTCATTCAATCGAATGTCGTTTTGAAACTGAGTAAGTAGAGGAGCTGCTTCTTGTGCTATCTTCTGTAAGTCGTCATTCGTTTCAGCACTATTTAAATTAAAAAGCAAGGAACTATTCCTTCCTATTAAACTTCCACATGCTTCTAGTTGATCTAGGGTATTTTTAAAAGAGGGGAGTTCCTTTTGCTTACATAGTTCCTCTATTTCTTTTAAGGCAATAGCAATTGTTTTCTTTATCGCAGGAATAAAATGTTCGGTTTTGATATTTGAAAAGGGCGCTGCCTCATGAGGGGTACTAAAAGGAGAGAGTAAGGGGTTTTTCAAAATTTTATTTTTTAAGCTGCTGACTACTTTGAATGACTTTTTCTTTTAAACTATTTTTGTAATCTACTATTTTATTTTGGATGTCTTTATCTTGACTTCCCAGTATTTGAGCCGCAAGTAAGCCCGCATTTTTTGCTCCATTTAAGGCTACTGTAGCAACAGGAACTCCTCCTGGCATCTGTAAAATAGAAAGAATAGAATCCCAACCATCAATGGAATTGCTTGATTTAATTGGCACACCTATTACAGGAAGTGGAGAAAGAGAAGCTATCATGCCCGGCAGGTGTGCGGCGCCTCCTGCTCCAGCTATAATCACTTTTATGCCTCTGTTATGTGCTTGTGACCCATAGGTCATCATTTTGTCTGGAGTTCGGTGGGCAGATACAATATCTACCTCTACTTCTATTTTTAGAGATTTTAATATTTCTATTGCTTCTTGCATAATGGGTAGGTCAGATTCACTCCCCATGATAATTCCTACTTGTGCCATATTATTTCGCTATTACTTCAATGGTTTCTTTTACTTGTTCAGCTATTTTTCTAGCTACTTTTAAGTCTTCGTTAATTATGGTGACGTGACCCATTTTTCTGAAAGGTCGTGTTTCTTTCTTACCGTAAAGATGCGGATTTACACCATCAATTGCTAGAATGTGTTCAATGTTTTTATAATAAACGGGTCCAGAATGTCCTTCCTTTCCAACGAGATTGACCATTACTCCAGCCACTTTATTTGCAGTATTTCCCAGAGGAAGATCCAATAGGGCTCTTAAGTGCTGCTCAAATTGAGAAGTATATGCTGCCTCAATCGTGTAATGACCACTGTTGTGTGGTCTGGGTGCTACTTCATTGACCCATAGTTCTCCTTCTTTTGTGAGAAATAACTCTACTGCCAAAAGGCCAACGTGTTGAAATGCATTGGATACACTCAAAGCTATTTTTTCAGCTTGTGTAGCGATGGATTTTGAAATTCTTGCTGGACTTAAAACATATTCTACCTGGTTGGCTTCTGGATGAAATTCCATTTCAACACATGGGTAACACTGTACCTCACCTTTTGGACTGCGACAGACGATAACCCCCAGCTCTTTTTCGATATTCACTAGTTCTTCTGCCATACAGCCCCCCTCTTTAATCTGTTCCAAATCTTGATTGGAACGTACAATTTTTACTCCATAACCATCGTATCCCATAGATTCTGACTTCCAAACAAAAGGAAAAGAAATTCGTCCTCTTGCAACGGCATTTTTAAGTGTTTCTTTGGATTCAAAAAGTTGAAATGGTGCTGTGGGAATTTTATTTTTTTGGTAAAATTGTTTTTGATGGCATTTGTTTTGGATGGTTTTAAGGACCTCTGCTTGTGGATAGACTTGAACCCCTTTTTTTTCTAATTCCATTAGGGCGTCTGTGTTTACATTTTCTATTTCTATAGTGACGATATCAACGTCTTTTCCAAACTGGAGCACTTTGTCATAGTCCATTAAATCTCCCTGAATAAAATGGTTGCAGGCTATTCGAGCAGGAGCCTCATTACTAGGGTCCATTACTTTGGTTTGGATGTCCCATTGTTGCGTAGTATACAACAACATTTTTCCAAGTTGTCCTCCACCTAAAATTCCTATAGTTTGCTTACCTGAAAAATATCCCATGTTGTTCTTTTGGCAAAAATAAGGATAAGTTTTTTGGAAAGGAAAAAAGCCAGCTAAAATGGGTATCTTTGCTCCAAAATCAGACAATGATCAATCTCATTTTATTTGGAAAACCAGGTGCTGGAAAAGGAACGCAGGCAGCTTTTCTAAAAGAAAAGTACCGACTCGTTCATATTTCTACAGGAGATCTTTTTCGATACAATATTCAAAATGGCACCGACCTAGGTAATTTAGCAAAATCTTATATGGATAATGGAGACTTGGTTCCCGACCAAGTAACAATTGATATGCTTGAGGCAGAGGTTGATCGCAATCCGGATGCGAAAGGATTTATTTTTGATGGCTTTCCAAGAACGGAATCGCAAGCTGAAACTCTCGATCGTTTTTTGGCTACTAAAGGAATGGATATTACTGCAACTGTAGCCTTAGAGGCAGACGACGATCTTCTTATTTCTCGTCTTTTAGAACGCGGTAAATCAAGCGGAAGAACAGACGATCAAGACGAAGTTAAAATTAGAAACCGCTTTGAAGAGTACAACCAAAAAACAGCTGTTTTAAAAACTTTCTACCAAGCACAAAATAAATTTCACAGTGTTAATGGAATTGGCACTATTGAAGAAATTACTTCACGTCTGACACAACTCATTGATCGTTTATAAACAGTCATGACCGAAGGGAATTTTGTTGATTATGTAAAACTTTTTGTGAGTTCTGGAAACGGTGGTAAGGGTTCCGTGCATTTGCACAGAGAAAAGTTCATCACCAAAGGTGGTCCGGATGGTGGTGACGGAGGAAGAGGCGGTCATGTGATCATTCGAGCAAATAGTCAGCTTTGGACTTTATACACATTTAAATTTAAAAAGCATTTTGCTGCTGGACATGGTGGAGACGGTAGTAAGAACCGAAGTAGTGGGGCACAAGGGGAGGATTGTATAATCGAAGTCCCTTTGGGCACTGTTATTCGAGATTCAGAAACCAATGAAATTTTATTTGAAATAACGGAGGAACACCAAGAAGAGATCATTTTAGAGGGAGGTTTAGGTGGCAGAGGAAACTGGCACTTTAAATCGGCTACACGTCAAACACCTCGTTATGCACAACCTGGAATTGAAGGTAAGACGCTACAGGTAACCTTAGAGTTAAAAGTCCTTGCAGACGTAGGACTTGTTGGGTTCCCAAATGCAGGAAAATCTACTCTTTTAGCTGCTCTGACTTCCGCAAAACCTAAAATCGCCAACTACGAGTTTACCACACTTAAGCCGAACTTAGGTATCGTTGAATACAGAGACTATCGTTCTTTTGTTATGGCGGATATTCCTGGAATAATTGAGGGAGCTGCCGAAGGAAAAGGACTGGGACATTATTTTCTTCGACATATTGAACGCAATTCTATTTTACTTTTTGTTATCCCAGCCGATTCTAAAGATGTCAAAGAAGAATTTCAAATTCTATTTAACGAATTGAAGAAATACAACCCAGAACTTCTCGACAAAAAATACATGGTTATTTTGTCCAAGGCAGATTTGTTGGACGAAGAACTCAAAATCGAATACCTGAAGGAAATGAAATCCATCTTTAAAGAGATCCCTCACCTGATCATATCTAGTGCTACTCAGTACCAGCTTACAGAGTTGAAAGATGTCCTTTGGAAACTCATAAACCAAACGGATGTTTAGAAAACTTCTAAGTCTTTTTTGTGTTTTATTTTTAAGATTGGGCACAGCACAAGATCTTACACCTGTTGCTTCGTACGAATTTAAAGAAGATTCTATTTACCAAAAGCAACTCAATTTATTAACTAACTCCTATGAGCAAACCCAAGAGATATTAATTTTAGATTCAATTGCACAACTCTCTTTTGGATACAAAGACTGGGAAACTTCAATGGATTATGCAAAACAAGCAGTAGACCTTCAGCCCAATGCCCAACGATATTTTCTTTTGGGAGGAGCTGCAGGATTTAGAGCCCTTGAGGTTCCTATGTTGTCTTCTTTGCGCTATGTCAATATAATGAAGCCAGCTTTTGAAAAAGCCGTGGCGTTAGAGCCAGATAATGTAGCCTATCTAAGAGCCCAAGTGGATGTGTTGGTTGCCTTGCCTAGTTTATTAGGGGGAAGTGTAGAAGAGGCATTACAACTCATCCAAAAAATAAAAAAACAAGACCTCTATGAAGGCCTTTTGGCAGAAGGATCCCTTTATGAGAAAAAAATAGAGAATCGTGATCGTGCAAAGGAAATTTATGACCAACTTTTTTTAAAATTGAATCAAGAGTATAAGAGTTGTTCTGAGGCTTTTATAGAAGTATTAAAAAATAGAAGAAGAAATTTTTCTTACGACTTAGCTCGAATTTCTGCGGATTTTGGCCTTGAGAATGAATGGGGTTTGTGTGCGCTCTCTTATTTTGAATCTAGCTATCTTTTCAGGGATACTGTACCTTTAGCTTGGGTGTATTACTATCAGCATATTTTTGCCAAAAAAACAGGAAAAGAAGAAAGCGCAGAGATATATTTTAATAAACTTGAAAATTATAAAGAAGTATTTCCAGAATTGTTAAAAAAGGTAAATAATACAAAACTGTGATGCGAATTCACTTTATAGCAATAGGAGGTAGTGCTATGCATAGTTTGGCACTCGCCATGCACCGTTTAGGTCATTTGATTAGTGGAAGTGATGACGCCATCTATGATCCTTCCAGTAGTAATCTAAAAGCAGTAGGAATCCATCCCGAAGCCTTAGGATGGTTTCCAGAAAAAATTAATGCTACACTGGATGTTGTGGTTTTGGGAATGCACGCAAAAAAAGACAATCCCGAATTAATAAGGGCTCAAGAACTGGGTCTTTTAGTTCAATCTTACCCAGAATTCTTAGCAGCACGTTCTCAGGATAAAACACGGGTTGTAGTGGCGGGAAGTCACGGAAAAACAACAATCACCTCCATGGTTTTGCATGTGTTGAATTACCATGCTATTGAAACTGACTTTATGGTAGGGGCTCCCATCGAATCAATTGCGGATACCCTATCAATTACAGAGGAAAATAATTTTATGTTATTGGAGGGAGACGAGTATTTGTCCTCACCGATAGATCTACGACCTAAATTCTTATGGTACCAACCAGAAATTGCTTTGATCAGTGGTATAGGCTGGGATCACGTCAACGTATTTCCAACCTTTGACACCTATGTCCTACAATTTAATCTGTTTATTTTTTCGATACCAGCTGGAGGGGTTTTGATTTATAATACAGAAGATGAAGTCCTTAAAAATCTGGTTGAAGAGCATCCTCACCCAATTAAAAAAATCCCTTATCAAACTCCAAAACACCTCATTCAAAGTGGGGTAACCTATCTTGATACACCAGAGGGCAACTTACCTCTCTCGATTTTTGGAACCCACAACTTACTCAACCTAGCAGGTGCTCAATGGATTACTCAATTAATGGGTGTAGACGCATCAGATTTTTATGAGGCTATACCTAGCTTTAAAGGAGCTTCAAAACGATTGGAATGTATGGCAAAAGGGAAAACCGCTTTTCTATATCGTGATTTTGCACATGCACCAAGTAAGGTAAAAGCCACTGCTGATGCAGTTAAAAAACAATTTAAAAATCATCGTATAAGCCTTTGCCTGGAACTCCATACTTACAGCAGTTTGGATCCTGAATTTATCGTTCAATATGCTCAATCTTTAGATCAAGGTGATGAAGCAATTGTTTTTTATGATCAGGAAGCACTAAAAATTAAAAACAAAAAACCCATTGAAAAGGCACATATTCAAAAAGCCTTTCAGTATACAGGTTTACATGTTTATAGCGACGCTACAGAACTGATGGACTTTCTACTTCAAAAAGATTACCATAATGAAGTGATGGTAATGATGAGCTCTGGGAGTTTTGGAGGATTGAATTGGGAGGTTCTTAAGAAGTGTGTATTAGGATTTTAAACCATAGTTTTTCTATATTGTGGTGAATCTTTATCCGCCCCAAATGAATACTAAAAACAAAACCCTAACCATTAAAGATTGGGATAGTTTAGATCGTCCCAGAGAAAAACTAAAAGCCCACGGAGGTGTTGCCTTGAGTGTGGCAGAATTGTTTGCTATCCTAATTGGTAGTGGAACTTCAAATGAAAACGCAGTTGGGTTGATGCAAAAAGTACTTTCTTCTGTAAATCACGATTTGATCAAGTTTCATCAACTACCCATAGAACATTTAAAAAAGTTTAGAGGAATAGGTGAAGCTAAAGCAATAAAACTAAAAGCTGTTTTTGAACTGATAAAAAGAGGTCAACAGCTGTCCGACAAAAAAGAAATTATTTTTCATTCCAGTAAAAGTGTTTACGATTACATTGCTCCTGATTTTTTCGGATTGCCTCATGAAGAGTTTTGGGTAGTGTATCTCAACCAATCCAACAAGTTGCTCGAAAAATACCGATTGAGTAAAGGAGGAATTACACAAACAATAGTAGATATTCGTTTGGCCTTTAAGCGTGCATTTGAGTTAGGTGCAACAGCTTTAATTTTAGTGCACAATCATCCTTCAGGGCAACTCAGACCCAGTACAAGCGATCAACAAATCACAAGGAAATTTAAAACGGCAGCATCTCATGTAGACCTGAAGGTGTTAGATCATATTATAGTTTCAGATAAAGGATATTATAGCTTTGCAGACGAACAGCTACTTTAACCTTTTGTTTTATCGTAAACTCATGCCGATACTGAGTTGTAAGCTTGAATGAAAATCAATACCTTTCAAAAGGCGAAAAAACTATGTTTATGATAGACAGTAATGTCATTACAGATATTTTTTTTGATTTAGACCACACGCTTTGGGATTTCGAAAAAAATTCGGCTTTGACCTTCGATTTGATTTTTAATAAGTTGAATTTTTCTCTTGACTGTGAAGAATTTTTGATGCATTATGTACCAATTAATCATGCCTGTTGGAAGTTGTATAGAGAAAATAAAATCGATCAAAAAGAGTTACGATTAAGACGTTTGTCAGAAACGTTTTACGCATTAAATAGAGTTGTTTCTAACGAACAGATAGAAGTGATTTCTGACCTCTACATTGAAAACCTTAGTAGTTTTACCCATTTGTTTGACGGAACACACGAACTACTAGAAAATTTGAAACAAAAGTATAAACTTCACATCATCACCAATGGTTTTGAACAGGTTCAGCATTTTAAAATCAGCAATTCAGGCTTGGCTCCCTATTTTGAACATACTTTTACAGCAGAAAAAATAGGTTATAAAAAGCCACATCCACAAATCTTTCAACAGGCTCTTCAAAAGGCGCAAGTCATACCAGAAAACGCTTTGATGATAGGTGATAGTTTAGAAGCTGATATTTCTGGTGCCCTCCATTTGGGTATGCAAGCCATACATTTTAATTCTCATAACGAACCAGAACACACCAAATGTCCCATAGTATATTCTCTTTCAGAAATCAATCTACTTTTTAACTAAGATAGGATCTTGCGGTAGAATCCCAACATTAATACTTATTTTTGAACATGGATTTAAAAGGAGCTCAAAAAGCTGTAGATGATTGGATAAAAGCCCACGGTGTGCGATATTTCAATGAACTCACCAATATGGCTCAATTGAGTGAAGAGGTCGGAGAAGTAGCTAGAATTATAGCAAGACGTTATGGAGAACAATCCGAAAAAGAGAGTGATAAAAATAAGGACCTTGGAGAAGAATTAGCCGATGTTATTTTTGTTGCTCTTTGTTTAGCAAATCAAACCGGTGTTGATCTACACACTGCTTTTGAAAAAAAACTACAGAAAAAAACAGAACGAGATCACCAAAGGCATCTCAATAATCCTAAATTAAAACCTTGAGTCCTAGATGCAGGTAAAAATTTCTCACAGTTCTCAAATTTGTAAGGGAAAACTCAGTATCACAGGTTCTAAAAGTGAGACTAACAGGCACTTGCTTTTAAAGGCTCTTTTTAAGGGATACGAACTTAAAAACGGTTCTAATTCTGATGATAGCAGGGTGATGAAAGCCGCTTTAGATTCGAATGCTGACAAGATCGATATACATCACGCTGGGACAGCCATGCGTTTTTTAACAGCCTATTTTTCGCAACTTCAAGGTAGAGAAGTTGTGTTGACTGGCTCAGAAAGAATGCAAGAAAGACCGATAAAAATCCTTGTAGATGCTTTGCGAACTTTGGGAGCTTCTATATCCTATGAAAAAAAGGAGGGTTATCCTCCATTGAGGATTAAAGGAAAAAAATTGACTGGAGGCACGGTAAGTCTTCCAGCAGATATTAGCAGTCAATATATCTCTGCATTATTGATGCTGGGACCTGTGTTAGAGCAGGGTATTAAATTAAACTTGATCGGAAAAATCACCTCCATTCCCTACATTAAAATGACCCTGTCATTACTTTCAAATTTAGGTGTTCAGACAACTTTTGAAGGACAGGAAATCAGTGTAGCTCATCAAGCGAATCCCAAAAAATCACTTCAGATTGTAGAGTCTGATTGGAGTTCTGCCTCCTATTTTTACAGTATTGTTGCTTTGGCAGAGGAAGCCGAAATAGAACTGATGAGTTACAACAAGAACAGTTTGCAGGGAGATGCTGTACTTCAAATCCTTTATAAAGAGTTTGGAGTTAAAACTAGATTTGAAGGGCACAGTGTTTTTTTGACCAAAGAGAAAATAATACTTCCAGAGCTCATTCAATGGGATCTGTCTGAAGCTCCGA
>VMCW01000079.1 GCA_008081175.1 Flavobacteriaceae bacterium | reverse complement strand
ATTTCTTGCCCATACCTTTTTGGAGTAGTAGACTAAAGAATACTGTAAGTAAAGCCCCTATAAGATTCAACCAAAGAAAACTAACTACATCTTGAAAATAGAGTATTAAGATGATACATTCAGAGAGTAAGGCGCCCCAAAACACCGCTTTTCCCTTGATGTATTTGATAAAAATAGCCACTAAGAATATACCTAATATAGTACCGTAAAAAAGAGAACCAATGATGTTGACCAGTTGAATCAAATTTTCAAATAGGTTGCCCACACTGGCAAACAATAGGGCAATTAAACCCCAAACAAGAGTAAAACCTTTTGAAGCAAGAACATAATGTTTTGCAGATTTTCCTTTTTTATTTCTTTGATACAAATCGACTGTGGTTGTGGCGGCTAGTGCATTGAGTTCTGAAGCTGTAGAGCTCATGGCAGCAGAGAAAATTACAGCGAGGAGAAGGCCTATAAGTCCTGAAGGTAAATGATTGATTATGAAGGTAATAAACACATAGTCTTTGTCGTTAGTTTCTTGTTCTGGACTCGCTTTTAAAATCAGCTCTTTCGCTTGCTCTCTTTGATTCAATTCAGCAGTACTTAATTTTTGAATTTCATCATGTGATTCTCCTTTTAAAAGTGCTGATCTCAGTTCAGTTTGTGTTTTTAAGTTTTCGATTTCAAGTTTTTGAAAAGCAGCTGCTTCAGCAGAGTTTTTTACTGCTACCACTGCTTTGGGATTAAAGTTGATTGGAGCTGGCTCAAATTGATAAAAAATAAAAACCATTACTCCTACCAAAAGAATGAAAAACTGCATGGGGATCTTTAGGATTCCATTCATGATCAGTCCCATTTGACTTTCTTTGAGAGATTTTCCGGAGAGGTACCGCTGTACTTGCGATTGATCTGTTCCAAAATAGGATAGGGCTAAAAATAAGCCGCCCGTTAAGCCACTCCAAAAGGTGTAACGGTTATTGAGGTTCAAGCTAAAATCTAAAACATCTAGTTTTCCTGCTTTTCCAGCAATTTGAAGTGCCTTTGAAAAAGAAATTCCTTGTGGAAAGAGGTAAAGTAAGTAGCCAAAAGCGAGAAACATTCCAAGAAAAATAATGAACATCTGCTGTTTCTGGGTTACGTTTACTGCTTTTGTACCTCCAATCAAAGTATAGCTGATCACTACAGTTCCTACAGCAAAGATCATCGCTTTTAAATCCCAATTCAACACCACACTAAGGATTATTGCAGGAGCGTAGATCGTAATACCTGCGGCAAGCCCACGCTGGATCAAAAACAATATAGCAGTTAAAGAACGTACCTGGAGATTGAAACGATTTTCCAGAAACTCATAGGCTGTATAAACGTTGAGTCGGTGGTACACTGGAATGAAAAATAAACAAATAATGAGCATTGCAAATGGCAATCCAAAATAGAACTGAACAAAACCCATTCCATCGTGATAGGCCTGACCAGGAGTGGATAAAAAAGTAATGGCGCTGGCTTGCGTGGCCATAACGGAAAGCCCAACGGTCCACCAGCGGGCTTGGTTACCTCCTTTTAGGTACTCTTGAATATTTTTATGAGAGTTGTTTTTCCAGATACCGTATGTAACGATAAAAGCCAGAGTACTCAACAGTATGATCCAATCCAGAAGTCCCATTAGCGAAATCGAATCATAAAGAGATAAAAGACGATCCAGTAGAGGATGTTTATTCCAACTAGTAATTGATAGGTCGTTCGTTTCATTGACCGTAAGAAATTAAGTTTGCAAACAAACGATAGGCTCCCGGTACACCTGCTGGCAATTCCCTAAAGAAGCTCAAACCTGTAAATATGTATTTGCCCTTGCCGTAATCCGCCACAAGGAGACTTCCTTTTTTTGGAGATTCACCGAGATCATTCATGGAAAAGAGAGGTTCAAATCGGCTGTCCCAGTTGCTTGCGAAATAAAGTCCTCTTTCCTGTACCCATCCCTCAAAGTCCGCACTTGTGATCTTATTTGGCGAGTTGAGAATGGGGTGTTGTGGATTCAAGAAACGAACCTCTGCCTGTTCATCGGTAACTCGGTCTCTTGAGAGCTCGATAGGATAAGGAGCACTAATAGAGGCATCAAAACCCCGACTTGTGTTGTATTGAACAATTACAGTTCCCCCTTGGGAAACAAAATCCCATAAAATTTTATTTTTAAAAGTCAGCTCCTAGTGTACATTGAAGGCACGAATACCTACTATTAAAGTAGGGAAGGGTAGAAGGTCTTCTAATCGTAAATTTTCTGGATCAAATTCGGTTACTTCAATACCAATAGCTCTTAGGTTTTCAGCAACTTTATCGCCAGCCCCTTTTAGATAGGCTACTTTTTGAACTTTGCTTTTTAAGTCAATTTTTGATGCTATTGCTTTGTTTGGTTGTAGCAGGTGTTGTTTTGATATATGGGGGTAATCAATGGTTTCAAGGGACATACCATAGTTGATGCCTCGTTCTTTTACTATGGAGGAAAGAACAGCTGTACTGCTTCCTTCTGGTGGTGTTACTTCAAAAACAAATTCTTGAACTGCACCTGCTTGTTTTATGAATACCTCTTGTTTAGAAGGATTTACCGACCAATTTTTGGGAGTGAGAAGTTCCACTTCACCTTTAAAATTTTCCACATGGGCTTGAACCTGAAGAAGTACTTTTTTGGGATTTTGATTTTGAAACAAAAGTACTTTTTCACTCAGCTGTGTCGTTGCTCTTGGTACTACCTGAAAATTCTGAACAACCTCTCCAGCAACACGATCTGTAGTTCGGTAAGTGAGGGGTACCTCAAAGGAAACTCTCCGTCCATTTATAGATAAGTGAAACTCTATTAAAATAGGATTTGGTGTTTCAGGTAGACCTTTAAGTGCTTCATTTTGTACGTTGTAATTTCCTAGATCTCCCTCTGACGTTAGCCAGTAGGGCACAGTAGTTACATCGGGTACCAGGAAGGTCAAACCTGTTTCCCAAAGTTCATTTTGTTTTAAAACTTCCTTGGGGTCAAGCTGTAAACTCCCCGTTATTTTTTCTAGACCAATTGAGACAGGACTGGGATTTAGAGCTTTAATAGACACGTTAAGATCTGTGGCTGTAACACCCTTTTCTAGAGCAGTATTAAACTGCAATCTCAGACCTAAACAGTCTTGGATCAACTGTGTTACTTCTTTTTGTTTAATGGTTTTCCAATGGTTGTCTTTTAGTTGATTTAACGAATGATATAATTCCACTAAAGCGGGTACACTTTCATAGGGTTTTTCAATGTCAAAAGACCTGCTAATTTGATCTATTTGCTTTTGAAATAAAGCGCCACCTTCAACCCGATTCCAACTGGTGTCTATGCCATCGAAGGGATCTTGATTTTTAGGTTGGCTTCCATTGATCCATTCCAAGTATTCCTTTTGAGTTCCCAATTCTGGAGCACTTCCAAATCCTTGAGACTTGTGTTGACTTCTACTGAGAGCAGCTACTTCCGCATTGGTTCGACCCAAGAGTAAATCCACAGGATTGCTCTCTAATTCAATCCTATTACTTTTATCTGCCTGTTCGAATCGAGCTCTGCTGCCATAGGCCCACCAGGAGGTGTTGTAAAACTGACGTTTGGGCTGCCATAAACTTACATATTTCAATTGTTCTGGAAAGGCATTGGGGTCGTTTGCAAGCTTAAAAGCGCGTTCACTAAGGATAGCAGAACTGGTGTGATGACCATGTGTACTTCCTGGAGTTCTGTGATCAAATCGGTGAATGATTATATCGGGTTTAAAAGCACGTATGCGATAGACTATCTGCGCTAGGACCTCTTTTTCATTCCATATTTTAAGGGTTTCGTCTGGATGCTTGGAATAGCCAAAATCATTTGCAGTGGTAAAAAACTGCTGTCCCCCGTCTATTTTTCTAGCCTCCAGTAGTTCTTGCGTTCTGATAAGACCCAAGCTTTCACGAAGTTCAGTTCCAATAAGATTTTGCCCTCCATCTCCTCTAGTCATTGAAAGATAGGCAGTTTGCGCATTGTAATGATTGGAAAAAAGAGCTATCAAGCGCGTGTTTTCATCGTCTGGATGGGCTGCAACATACAATACAGAACTCAATGTATTGAGTTTTTTTAGTTTCTTATAGATACGAGCTCCATCTTGACTGAAATGGAACTGGGAGCTTACAAGCAGAAGTGCTGTTATGATATTCTTCATTTTAAAACGGATTTAATCCCAAAGAATCTCTGTAATGTTCCTCTCCAAGATTATTTAATCTCCAATAGGGGAGTTTTAAAGTTTTTATTCGTTTTGCATAAGTGGTAAGATTTGGATTTTGTAAATCGGTTTCTTTCCATGCTAATATAGGGTAAGGAGGTGCGGCCTCAAAATGGATGGAGAGTTTACGTTGCAGGGTTGGAAAAGTAATGGTATAGACTTTTTCGCTATTTTTTTCAATTAGTTCCGCTTCTGCGGGATACCATTTTATGGGCAAGTGATTCATCCGTAGATATTCAAAATTTGGAAGTAATTCTAGTTTTCCTTGTGGGAGCTCATCGGGATTTGTGCGAATCCACATCCATAATTCATCTTCTGTTAGCCCCTCTTGAAAGGTCAGGGTTTGATCTGCTTCACCTTCAAAATAGGAATGACTTTCAATCTTAATATCTTCTTTTCTGTTAAGTTGTAGATAAGTTTGTCCACACCACTCCTGGATGGAGGTAGTTGTTTTTACTAGAGGAGCAGTTTGGCCTAAACGAGAAAAAACACTGCTCATAATTGAATAGGGATAAATGCCAGTCAAAAAGTTTTTTGTGCGATTTAGTTTAAGTACCGTTTGGGTTTTATCACTCTTTTGATTGGCTTTGACTTGCGCATCTGCCAAAAAATCTTCGGTAACATAGATCAGTACAGCACTCCCTTCCCTTGGCTCGCTGTAGCGTGATTGGATTAGTTTATAGCTACTGATTTCTGCTGTTCCGTCAAACCAATATGTTTTAAAATCCTGAGTTAATGGAAATGTATTTGCTGATGAATCCGGTACTTCGGACAGGTTGCAGTTCAAAAAAAACAAAGCGAATAACAGACTTATTTTTTTCATGACTTCAAGATATTGGGATTTTAGGGAAAGCACTAATTTTTAGAGGTTATTTCTCTTATTTTTTTCAATACTTGAGGAACAGGAAGTCCTATGATATTAGAATAACTTCCTTTAATGAAAGTGACATTTCTTATTCCAAAAGGATCTTGAATACCATAGGCTCCTGCTTTGTCCAGCGGAGAACCTGTTTTTACGTATGCATCTATTTCGTTATCTGAGAGAGGTCCAAAACAAACTTGTGACACCTCAAACAGCATTTCCCAATTTGTTTTTTGTAAAAAACCTACTGCTGTGATGACATCATGAGTGTCGTTTGAGAGAGAATGCAACATCGTTTTTGCCTCATCGTTATTTTGAGGTTTACCTAAGAATTGATTTTTATGCCATACTACTGTGTCTGCAGTAATTACCAGTTGCTTTTCTTTAATGATTTCTAAAAAAGCTTCTGCTTTTTTACGAACAATATGTTGTGCAATGGCAATGCCATCTAGTCCGCTAGGAAAATTTTCATTAACAGGCAGCAGTTGTACCCGAAAGGGAAGATCCATTTCCTCAAAAAAAGCCTTCCGTCTAGGAGAGCCAGAGGCCAATATAAGTTCAAAGCCGTTTGTATCAATCATATCAGTCTTTTCCTGCCCCTATGTCCAATCGCCATTTGCCTTGAACACGAAGTACTTGTTCAATAATTTCTCTTACACAACCTTCACCTCCCTTTTTATGAGAAACATAATCTACCATAGCTTTTACATCAGAGACAGCATCAGAGGGGCAGCAGCTTAATCCTACTTGCTCCATGACAGGAATATCTGGAACGTCATCTCCAATGTAAAGTATTTCTTCGGGTTTGAGATTGTAGCTGTCCAGCAGATCCTGATATGCTTCTATTTTATGATGTGAAGACATATAAATATCAAAGACACCCAGTTCTTTAAATCGTTCTCGTACTCCCTCATTTCTTCCTCCGGTGATGATCGCAACTTTATATCCCTGTACAAGGGCACATTTTATTGCATATCCGTCCTTTGAATCAAAAGAACGCAAGAGTTCACCTTCATTGGTTATTAAAAATTTACCGTCGGTCAAAACACCATCTACATCAAAGATGAAGGTTTTTATTTGTGGGAGTATCGCTTTGTAATTTTTATTGGTCATGATTTTTTTGAATAGCAGAGGTCATTAAGGAATATAGTTCTTTAAGTTGCGAATTTTTAATGAGTTTCAAATGGTGATCAATTGTTTCTTGGTCTCTGCGCAATGCCGGACCTGTTTGGGCTTCTTGGGGTTCAAGGGATTTTAGTTTCTCAACTGTTTCAAGCATTAATGGAAGTAAAAGCCTAAAATCAATCTGGTTTTCTTCACACAATTTTGCCGCTTCAAAAAACAAATGATTGCTGAAATTATTCACTAAAACAGCAGCCAAATGAAGGTGCTGTCTTTGTTCTGAGCTAATTTCTACAGCAGAAGCATCGATGCTTTTTACCAGTTCGCTCAAGTTTTTAAGGTCTTGAGAATTTTCTGCTTCAATACCAATTGGAAGTTTTAAAAAATCGACAGTTCTACCTTCACTAAAAGTTTGAATTGGATAAAAAACACCTCTTCTTTTTTGAATTAAAGCATCAATAGAAATTCCTCCAGAAGTATGGACTACAAAGCTTTCTTTGGGTAAGGATTTAGAAATGGAGCTTATGGATTGATCGCTTACTGCTAAAAGAATTAAATCTGATTTTAAATTAGGGTTCCATTGCTTGTTCAAAGGAATACCTTCTTTAGTTTTTTGCTTCTTTGAAGATCGGTTAACCCACTGTATTAGCTGTATTTTCTCATTAGTAGCAAATGCTTTATAGAGATGAGTTCCTAATTTTCCTGACCCAATGAGTGTTATTTTCATACCGGCTTTAAAAATACAAAAAGCTTGTTGAGTCTAAAGCAAAGTTTTAAAGTTCTAGAATAGCTTTGAAAAAAAATGTATCTTTAAAACACCAAATCTAGTATGATGAATACCTACAATTCTTTCAAGAATTTTTATGTTAAAAATTATTTACAGCTCCTTCCTGCATGTATCATCATTATAGCATGTGTCGGCTCTTTTGTAGTTTATTATTTGACATTGGAGGGTCTGAACGCAGTCAATTTTTTCTTACTCTTTCTATGTACAACTGCTGCAATGTCTTATTTGGCATCTGTTTTGGCGCAGTTGCCTAGGAGGGTTAGTTTTTTGCTTTTTGTTATTGGAATGATAGTAGAGTTGGCCTTACTTGTTGTTTCTATGGTTTTTTAAGGTCTTTTAACTAGGTAGAATTCTCTTACAAGCCCTATATTTGCATCTCTTTGATGTAGATTTTTGATGAAAGACAAACTCAGTAAAATTTTATTTTCCACTCGATTAACTGCTCTTCTTTTCTTATTGTATCCATCTGCCATGGCTATTGGAACATTTATTGAAAGTTGGTACAGTACAGACACTGCAAAAATATTGATCTACAATGCCTGGTGGTTTGAACTTTTGATGGTCTTAATGGCAATTAATTTTATTGGAAACATCTTTAAATACCGCTTGCTTAGTAAAGAAAAATGGGCTGTATTGTTACTGCATCTCTCTTTTTTACTCATTCTCTTGGGTGCTTTTGTGACGCGTTACATTGGGTATGAGGGGGTGCTTCCCATTCGTGAAGGGGCTACTGAAAGTCAAATGCTTACAGAAAAAACTTATCTCACTGTTTTTGTAGATGGGGAAATTGACGGTCAGCCGCGAAGAAAAAAGCTTCAAGATGATCTTTTGTTATCGGAACATGTAGCAAATGATTTCAGTTGGCAAAGTGATTTTAATGGACGTGAATTTAAAATAAGCTATATTGATTTTTTAGAAAACGCTACAGAGGGACTTGTTTTAGATGATTCTGGTGAACGGTACTTAAAGATTGTAGAAGCAGGTGATGGTACTCGTCATGATCATTATATTAAAGAAGGAGATATAGCCAGTATACACAACATCCTTTTTACTTTAAATTCACCACAAGAAGGAGCGATCAATATTTTTTTAAAGGATGGAATTTATACCATAAACTCTCCCTTTGAGGGTCAATTTATGCGAATGGCAGATCAATTTCAAGGAACATTAAATTCGAATGAAGAAAGTCCTTTGCAATTGCGATCATTGTATACCCTTCCGGGATTTCAGTTTGTGATACCAGAACCGGCTCTGAGAGGAAAATTTGATATCGTAAAGGCAGATACACAGGGAGAGGCAGTTCAAAACGCATTACGAGTAGCCATACAAATAGGAAGTTCAAGTGAAGAAATTACTCTCTTGGGAGGAAAAGGGGTGATAAATGATCCCAAAAAAGTTACACTTGGGGGACTTGACTTTTATTTAACCTATGGTTCCCTAGCTGTAGAACTCCCTTTTGCTATAAAGCTAAATGATTTTATTGCAGAAAAGTATCCAGGTACAGAAAAAAGCTATGCTTCTTTTATGAGTAGGGTTACTGTTGAGGATACAGAATCTTTTGACTACGACATCTACATGAATCACGTTTTGGATCATAAGGGTTACCGCTTTTTTCAAGCTTCATTTAACCCAGATGAAAAAGGAACTATATTATCTGTCAACCATGATTGGTGGGGGACGTACATCACTTATGCAGGCTATCTCCTTTTGTATTTGAGTATGATAGGCATTTTCTTTATTGGTAAAACACGTTTTAAAGACTTGTCTAAAGCTTTGGAAAAAATAAATTTAAAAAAGAGTGTATTAACAGTTCTTCTTTTAATATTCAGCATTTCTGCGACTACTCTGAATGCCCAGACAGCTGTTCATAATCAATCCAGTGCAATCGATTTTGATTCCATCATTAAAGCTGACGCTTTTTCAAAAGAACATGCCTCCAAATTTGCTTCACTCATCATTCAAGATGCAGGAGGGCGGATGAAACCAGCCAACACCTTTTCTTCTGAGCTATTGCGAAAAGTAAGTAAAAGCGACACCTATATGGGATTAAATTCTGATCAAGTCTTATTGTCGATCATGAATAATCCAGCAGTTTGGTATAATGTTCCTCTTATCTATTTGAAAAGAGGAAATGATAGTATTCGAAAAATTGCAGGTCTCAATCTCAATGCAAAATATGCTCCTCTGCTATCTTTTTTCGACCTAGAGGGAAATTACAAGCTGGCTGAGCCTCTTGAAGAAGCTTATCGTGCAGCGGTTCCCAATCAATTTCAAAAGGATTTCATAGAACTGGATCGGAAAGTTAATCTTTTATATTCTGCTTTAGAGGGAAAAGTGATGCGGATATTCCCCATACCTGAAGATTCAAATAACAAGTGGGTTTCTTATCCTGAACTCGCTGAAGCACCTTTTAAAGGTAAAGATTCTCTTTATGTGCGGAATATTCTACCTCTGTATTTTCAATCGTTGCGTTTAGCACAACAAGATGGAGATTACGAACAGGCGGATAATTTATTAGAAAGTATTTATGGTTTTCAAAAAAAATTCGGAAATAAGGTATTGCCTAGTGAAGACAGGGTAAAAGCAGAAATCGCTTACAATCGCTATGATATTTTTAAAAAACTATACAGTTGGTATATCTACGCTGGGACTTTATTTTTTATTGTACTTCTCATTCAAATTTTCAAATCCAATCGTTTGATTTTTTATTCGGTAAAAGGGTTTAAAGTACTGCTTGTGTTTTTATTCCTCCTACACACATTGGGACTCATTGCTAGGTGGTATATTTCTGGGCATGCTCCATGGAGTGATGCATACGAATCTATGATATATGTAGCCTGGGCCACTCAGTTTTTTGGGTTAGTCTTTGGAAGAAAGTCAGCTCTTACTATGGCTTCAACTACTTTTGTATCGGGTATGATATTGATGATAGCACATTGGAATTGGATGGACCCCGCCATTGCTAATTTGGTTCCTGTATTAGATAGCTATTGGTTGATGATTCACGTTGCTGTTATCGTTGGAAGTTATGGACCTTTTGCCTTGGGTATGATTATAGGTGTAGTTGCACTACTGCTCATGCTTTTGAGTTCAGATAAAAATGCAAATAAAATCAAACTTCAAATTAAAGAGCTGACCATAATCAATGAATTAGCTCTTACTGTAGGATTGATTATGCTTACGATAGGAAATTTTTTGGGCGGTATGTGGGCCAACGAAAGTTGGGGTCGCTACTGGGGTTGGGATCCGAAAGAAACTTGGGCGTTGATCAGTATAATGGTTTATGCTTTTGTGATTCACATGCGTCTAGTGCCTGGTCTCAGAGGAGCCTGGATTTTCAACCTGATGAGTGTCGTCGCTTTTGCAAGTATTTTAATGACCTATTTTGGTGTTAATTTCTATTTAGTGGGACTGCATTCCTATGCTAGTGGTGATAAAATTATAACTCCTAGCTTTGTCTATTACGCTGTTGTAGTAGTTGCTCTATTGGGGACAGCTTCTTATTTTAAGTCAAGGAAGCTTTATTTAAAATAAAGTACATCACAATAGAATAATAATTTATAATCCTGTTGGTTATGCGCTATTTTTCTCTTCTTTTTTTTGTTATAGGTTTACAATTCTCATGTGAGAAAGAACCAATTGCTTCTAAAGACGAGTTAACCACTCAAGAACAAAAATGGGTAGATCAAAAAATTGAAAATTACGAGTTTACACTACAAATCACTTGTTTTTGTATTCGAGAATATACCCTACCTAAACAGCTCATAGTGAAAAATAAAAAGCTTGTTTCTGTAGATGGCGTGTCAGTTGAAGATTTGAACGACCCGGCTTTTCGAACTATTGAGGGTTATTTTGACTTAATTAGAGAAATCAGAAAACAAACTCCCGATAAAGAAGCCATCACCTTCGACCCTGAATTGGGCTATCCAACTTCCATTTTTTTCGATTTGAGTTTTCAAATGGCTGATGAAGAAATAAATTATTCAATAAGTAACTTAACAGCTTTGAATTGATTTTTTATAAAAAAAGAAATTTAAACTTATATTTTAGTTGAAAGAGGTTACCTTAAAATTGGTCTTTAAAGATCATATTTAAAACCCAGTTTACAACATCAAATCACAATTTATGAAAACAAAATGGTTCATCTACTCGGTAGCAGGAATGTTGCTTTTAGGTTTAGGTCTTTCCTTTCTAGGGGAGGCGATCTTGTATAAATCCAATGATGATTTTAATTGGTTTTATTGGGGAACTGCTGCTCTGACTACTTTTAATGCAGGTATAGGTTTAGTAGGAGAGGCTATTGTGCTTAAAGTAAAAATGAGATTTAATGAAAAGCAGCAATAAAAAGATCCTGGTCACTTCCTTTTGAGATTTCCTTAAAAGCTTTCTCTATAATTGTTTCTGCTTCATGATGATCAAATCCTAGCCCTACCACAAGTCGTAACATGAGCTTTTTTTCAGCTGCATCTGCAATAGCATCTGCAAAGACCATACGAGATAGGTCATACAGCCTTTCCAAACGGCCTTGTTGCGTGTGTGGAGGATTGATGGGATGCTCTTCTATATGCTCAATAATCTTCGCAACTTCCTCTTCTTCAATTTCGAGGTTTATTGCTGTACGACTGATAAAAGCTTGTTCTTCCTCTGATATTCTGCCGTCTGCAAGTGCTACGCGAACAATAGCTGCAAAATGGTCTCTATTGCGGGTTTTAAATCCAGGAGTGTACAGGTCTGAGAAGGACATAAATATAATTTTTGTTAAATATAAAAAATGGAATTGGCACGACGTTTTATTTTATGATGTAATTTTATATCTATCAAAAATATTATGAACCCAATTCGAATTTTAAAAAACAGATCAGACATTGGAGCAGGTACTCGGGGCTCTGATTTAGGAATCGATGCTTTAGAAATTGCTGCTATAAATGCAAATAATGATTTTTTTAACCGGTATCCCTATCTCGACATAAAGACCCACAATGAAACTATTTACAACAAGGTAAAAAATACTACTGCTAAACGAATCAATTTTGTTTTGGAACAATGTAAAAGGGTAAAGGAGGCAACCCAGATAACCCTAGAAGACAATTGTTTTCCATTGATCCTTTCCGGAGACCATTCCTCTGCTTTGGGGTCTTTGGCCGGAATAAAAGCTTCTTATCCAAATAAAACATTAGGAGTGGTTTGGATAGATGCTCATGCAGATTTACACACACCATTAAGTACTCCTTCTGGAAACGTTCACGGCATGCCCCTTGCTGCAGCTTTAGGTCACAACAATACAACCTATCAAGTGAATGAAATAAGTAAGCAAACGAAGACCGATTGGGATCATATGAAAAATTTAGGAGCCATTTGTCCCATCATAAAACCTGAGCATCTCATTTATTTTGGTGTACGGGATACTGAGGCAGAAGAAGAGGCAATCATGAAAGAAAAAAAGATTCGCAACTACAAAGTCCATGAAGTACGCCATAGAGGATTGGTCCAATGTGTCGAAGAAGCCTTGAACCAATTGGCTCAAGTAGATTTGATTTACATCACTTTTGATGTAGATGCTCTGGATTGTGATTTAATTTCTCATGGAACAGGAACTCCAGTTTCTAAAGGGTTTGATCCCAAAGAAGTAATACAGCTTATACAAGGAATAAAGTCGAGCAATAAAGTTGTTGCATTGGAGGTTTCTG
>VMCW01000140.1 GCA_008081175.1 Flavobacteriaceae bacterium | reverse complement strand
ATTTTAAAACCACCTCCTGAGTGGCATCTTCCGCTTCTTCTCTCGAAATTAAAATTCTTTTGGACATGCGAAAGATACGGTCGCGTATCTGCTGAATTTGATCTAAAAATTGTTTATCTGCAATCAACTGCATTGATTTATTCTTATATACTAGAGACGAATGTACTATCTAATTGTTACAGTTGGCATAAAATAGTTCATATTAAGCGTGATTTCTTTAATTTTGGCAATAACAAACAATTTTAAACTTGCGCATGAATCAAATTCATTTTATGACCAAACGAATTTTAATTGTACTCTTTTTTGTTTTTTCAAGTTGCACGAAAGAGGCTGCTGAAGCAGAAACAAAAACTACGCTAAGTGGCGATACCGACGACTCCGCTATCAGTCTCGAAGGGGATCTACAAATTAGTGACTTTGTTTGGCAAGGATTGAATCAATTCTATTACTGGCAAGAAGAGGTAAATGCGCTTGCTGATGAGCAACTCAACGACGAAAAAGCCTATGCGCAATACATTAGCGAAAATGCTGATCCAGAAGCTTTTTTTGAATCATTGAAACATCCAGATGATCGATTTAGTTGGATACAGGACGATTACAGAGAATTAGAAAATACATTACAAGGGATTTATGCAACCAATGGAGTAGAGTTTGGATTGTTATATGCCTGTGAAAACTGCAACGAACTGGTAGGTTTTGTCAAATACATTCTCCAAGGTTCTGATGCTTCAGATAAAAACATCAAAAGAGGAGATTATTTTACTGGTGTGAACGGCACAACACTCACAGTGAGCAACTACCGTTCATTACTTTTTGGAGACAATCTGTCTTATACTCTCAATATGGCTTCCATTCAAAACGGAACCCTCACTCCAAATGGAGTTGAAGTTGCTCTCACAAAAGAGGAAAATTTTGAAACAAATCCCATTCAGCTTGCAAAAACAATCACTCAAGGAAATGGAGAAAAAATAGGATATTTGATGTACAATCAATTTGTAGCTGAAAAAAGTGATGCCTTAAATCAACAATTTGCTGAATTTAAAAGCCAAAACATTACCGATTTAATAATTGACTTAAGATACAATGGGGGTGGCTCCGTTAGAAACTGTGTTGAACTGGCCAGTATGATCACAGGTCAATTCACTAATAAAATTTTTGCTGAAGAGCAGTGGAATGACAAACTACTAACTTATTTAAAAGACCGTTTTGGTTTGGAGTCTCTTATCAACCGCTTTGTTAGTTCATTGAGTGATGGGACCACCATAAATTCATTGAATTTGGAACGTGTATATATAATTACTACCTCAGAAACTGCATCAGCAAGCGAATTACTTATCAACGGACTAGCTTCTTATATACAGGTGATACAGGTGGGTGAACGCACGGTGGGTAAAAACGTAGGTTCCATTACTGTTTATGATTATATAGATAATGACCAAACCAAAAATCCAGATCACACCTATGCTATGCAACCTATTGTTCTAAAAATTGCCAATAATGACGGATATGCGGACTACGCAGATGGACTGGAACCCAGCACCTTTATTGAAGAAGACATTAGGAATTTAGGGAGCTTAGGAGAAGAAAGTGAATTGATGCTAGCTACCGCATTAAATTTAATCTCAGGAACAGCAAAATTTACTATCCCTCAGGCAGAACTTTCTAGAGCACTATTGGTTAAAGACCCTCTATTGCTTAAAAGACAACAAATGATTGTTGATAAAACCTTGAATGTTCAAGGCAATCGATAAGTAAACCCTGCCACAAAATTTCGTCCACGCGTTGCATAACCTTCTATTTCAATATAATTGCTGTTGAATAAATTGGTTCCGTGAATAAAAAAATGAATGGGAAATTCTACCGGTTTATAAAACAAACTGAAATTTACAAGTTGGTATCCTTCCAAAAGAGTAGTATTGTCTAATCCCAAACGTTTTCCCACTAGCTGTGTGTTAAAAGTTGTTTTCCAACGGCTTGAAGGAGAAAAAGAAATAAACGTTGTAGAAGAAAACTTTGGAAGATAGCGCAAATCCCCTTCCCTACTATCTGTAAAAGTCATCTGGTGGTCTACCGACAAATGTTTTCCTATCTCTCCTTTTAATATTACTTCAGCGCCAAAAAAAAGAGCTTCTTCAGCGGTGTTTTCATATCGATACGTTTGTAGATCGTAGCGAATAGAAGGAGCTTCTAGTCGATTGAAATATGTTGTTGAAAACTCCCATCCCTTTGTATTGTAGAGCAAGCCCGCTTCAAAGGAACTGTTTTCTTCTGGTTGTAGTTCAGAATTTCCTGAATATGGATCGTATAATTGATATAAACTGGGCGCAATAAAAGCAGCACTGTATGCTGTTTGTAATTTAAGTAAATTCTGATCCTTATTAAGGAGCTCCAGGGATGGGTTAATGCTATAGGTGAAATGATTTCCATAGCTACTGTGGATATTCCAACGCCCTCCCATATTCAGCCTAAAACCCTCTGAAAAACGGGTCACCACATTTCCATAAAAATCGGTTTGATTGGTCCGTAGTCCGTCTTCATAGTCTGCAAAATTATCTTGACTCAAAAGTCCAATAACAGTATAGTAGCGCTCGCTAATAACATATTTATTAAAAAGTTCTAATTGAGTGTTTTCTGCATGAGTTTTAAAAGGAAAGGCGCTTTGAAAATCACGATCTACAACTTGATATCCTAATCGAAGGGAAAGTCCCCCATTTGGATACGTAAAGTTGGGGTTGAAGTACAGCCGACTCATGTCTGTAATTAATTTAAAATCTGCATCCTCTAGAGGAAAACTATTATCAAAATCAGAATGGATACTCGAGTGGTCAAAACCTGTTGTAAGATCAAAAGATTCTTTGGGCTTGTAATCCAAAGAAGCACCAAAATTGAGTAGGTCAAAAGGATCTTTTTCAGATCCAATTACAGCGCTCATACCCGTCGCACGATTGTGACTCAAATAGGTTTTAGCACCCCACTTTTCACCTCTTTTACTCAAATGCAAACTGTTGGTAAACAAATTGAACCCCCGTTTGTCCTCCCGACTGTTTTGAGAACCGGCACTACTTTGCAAACTCGCGCTAAAACCAGGTGAAGCCTTTTTTGTTTTAATGTTGATCACACCTGTTGCAGCGGCACTTCCATAAAGACTGCTGGCAGCACCTTTGAGGATTTCTATGGATTCAATTTGACTTAAATCCAAAAAATTAATGTTAAAATCGTTTTCTATACGAGAAGGATCAGACACTCTGATTCCATCTATTAAGATCAATACCTGTCGGTTTCTACCCCCTCGAATGGAAACTGTTTTATTTTGTCCTGAGTAGGTTTGACTTCCAAGTATTTCTATTCCCGCATACTGTTTAATTAAAGCACTGATTCCCAGGCCTTGAAAATTTGAAATTTCCTCTGTGTTGACTTTAATGATAGGTCTTCCTGACTGAGACTGTTTAAAAGGAAATCGTGAATCTATAAGAACGACTTCTTCTAAATTTTCTACTTCAGGGAGTGCTGCGATACTGTCTTTTACCTCATCGTTTTGCTGTGCAAAAGCTACTCCACCAAGAACGAAAAATAAGGTGCTTAAAAAAGTCTTTTTAATCATCTGTAAGTAATGTGTTTTTCGCTTTACTCCCGAAGCTAAAAACGATTACACTTGAAGGCAGGTCTCCTGACTTGCATCTTTAATCTGCCTTCCCACCCCAAATGGGATAGTGGTGTAAGAGTTGATTAAAGTATCTTGTTTAGACTGAGCTTACAGTTGCGGGTACAGTTCTGGAATTTCACCAGATTCCCTTTTCATCTTTAGCTAAAAAGAACCTTCTTAATAAAAGTACTAATTTAATTCGGGTTTACTGAAGGTATAAAAAGCTTTTTAAAAGAATAATTTAGCACAGAGGTATAGAATAAATCTCCTGCTAGGGCATTAATGAAAAAAGGAATTGCCAAAACAAAACAATTGGTCAATCCTGCCCAGGTAAGAGGGTAATAAAAATACCAAACCCCTAGGTTACTCAAAACAAAAAAGCTTAATGAGGCTCCAAAAACGGTACCAAAAGACAATGATTTTGCCTTAAGCCCTATAATTGAAATTAAAACAAAAGCAGAATAGATGATTGGCATTAAGGAGTGAACCCCAATAAAAAGGTCTGTAAGCAACATACATCCCAAAGGAAGAAAGAGTGCCATTCGTTTATTTGCAAAATGATAGCCCGTAAATAGCGCAATACTTGTTATTGGCGCAAAGTTTGGTGGATGTGGTAACAAACGGGTGAGTAAAGCCAACACGACCAAACCAAAAACAACTTTCATTTCACTTTCTTTAAATCCCATTCCTGTGTTTTTTGTAAAACTATACAATTTATACTATTTGGTCAAATACATTTTACGTCTAGCATACAAATCGTAAAAAGTATCTTCTTTCAAACTATCTATAAACAATATACTCTCTCCAGTACTTTTCATTTCGGGACCTAATTGTTTATTGACGTTAGGAAACTTATTAAATGAAAAAACAGGTTGTTTTATGGCGTAACCCTTAAGTTGTGGGTTAAATTTAAAATCGGTTATTTTATTTTCTCCCAACATTACTTTGGTCGCATAATTTACATAAGGCTCTTTGTATGCTTTTGCGATAAAAGGCACTGTTCGAGAAGCACGAGGATTGGCTTCAATGACATACACCTTGTCTTCTTTTACAGCATATTGGATATTGATTAGACCAACGGTGTTTAGGGCTAATGCTATTCTATGCGTATGATCTTTGATTTGTTGCACCACATACTCACCCAAATTGAAAACGGGAAGTGTAGCGTTGGAATCTCCTGAGTGGATTCCACAAGGTTCGATGTGTTCCATGATACCGATGATTTGAACATTTTCTCCATCACAAATCGCATCGGCCTCACATTCTATTGCTCCATCGAGATAGTGATCCAACAATAATTTATTGTTGGGGATTTTTTGTAACAAATCAACAACATGAGCTTCCAAATCCTTTTTATTGATCACAATTTTCATTCCTTGACCTCCTAGTACATATGAGGGCCTTACTAAAATTGGAAAATCCAATTGATCTGCCAATGCCAAAGCCTGATCTGCAGTTTGAGCGACCCCAAATTCTGGATAGGGTATCTCGTTTTCTTTTAAAAGGGTAGAAAAACTCCCCCTGTCCTCTGCAAGATCTAGAGACTTAAAACTTGTGCCAATTATTTTTATGCCGTAACGGTCCAGCTTTTCTGCGAGTTTTAAAGCGGTTTGTCCTCCTAATTGAACAATAACACCTTCGGGTTTTTCATGCTGAATGATGTCGAAAATATGTTCCCAAAAAACAGGTTCAAAATACAATTTATCTGCTGTGTCAAAATCGGTAGAAACGGTCTCTGGATTACAGTTGATCATGATGGTCTCATAACCACATTCTGAAGCAGCTAAAACACCATGAACACAACAGTAGTCGAATTCGATTCCCTGACCTATTCGATTGGGTCCTGAACCTAATACAACAATTTTTTTACGATCGGTGACCACACTTTCATTTTCACTGAAGGCCTTTCCATTTTTGATTTTTACTTTTGCTTCGAAAGTAGAGTAATAGTAGGGTGTTTTAGCTTCAAATTCTGCTGCACAGGTATCCACCAATTTATATACTCTTTCAATACCAAGTTCTGTGCGTTTGTTTCGAACTTCGCTCTCCAAACACTTGAGCATATGTGCCACCTGACGGTCAGCAAAACCTTTTTGTTTTGCCTCTAAAAGAAGAGGTGAGTCTATTGTGTCAATAGATTCTCTAGAAATCTGTTTTTCTAGAAGATGAAGCTCCTCGTACTGCTTCAAAAACCACATATCTATTTTTGTGATTTCGTGAATTCTGGAAAGTGGAATTCCAATTTGAATGGCATCATAAATTACAAATACCCGATCCCAACTTGCTACAGTTAATTTACTTATAATCGTATCGTAATCTGTGTACCCTTTGCCGTCAGCTCCTAAACCATTTCTTTTTACTTCTAAAGACTGAGTTGCTTTGTGAAGCGCTTCTTGAAATGACCTCCCTATTCCCATCACTTCGCCAACGGACTTCATTTGTAATCCAAGTGAACGATCGGAGCCTTCAAATTTATCAAAATTCCAGCGCGGAATTTTTACAATAACATAGTCCAAAGTAGGTTCAAAAAGTGCTGAGGTCGATTTTGTTATTTGGTTGTCCAACTCATCAAGAGTATATCCAATAGCGAGCTTGGCAGCTATTTTAGCTATGGGGTAACCTGTAGCTTTTGAGGCCAAAGCAGAAGAGCGAGATACTCTAGGATTGATCTCTATTGCAATAATGTCTTCTTTTTCGTCTGGACTTACAGCAAACTGTACATTACACCCTCCAGCAAAGTCACCTATACTACGCATCATATGGATAGCCATATCACGCATTTTCTGGAATGTTTTATCAGATAATGTCATTGCTGGTGCAACGGTAATGGAGTCTCCTGTATGAATACCCATAGGGTCCATATTTTCGATTGTACAGATTATGACAACATTGTCGTTTTTATCACGCAACAATTCCAATTCATATTCTTTCCAGCCTATGAGTGCTTTGTCTATCATCACCTCATGTATTGGAGATATTTCCAATCCACGGGTCAATAACTCATCAAAATCTTTCTCTTCATGGACAAAGGAAGCTCCCGCACCACCAAGAGTATATGAGGCCCTAATGACTAGTGGAAAACCAAATTTTTGAGCAATTTCTTGCCCTTTTAAATAGGAATTGGCAGTGGCCTGTGGTGCCATTGCTACACCTATTTTATCCATCAGCTCTCTAAATTGTTCTCGATCCTCCGTGATTTGTATAGCATCGATGTCAACACCAATGATTTCAACTCCAAAATCTTCCCAAATTCCTTTTTCATCAGCTTCAATACACAAATTCAAAGCGGTTTGTCCTCCCATAGTAGGAAGTACCGCATCTACTTTGTGTTTTTTTAAAACTTCAATTATTGATTTTGTATTCAAGGGCTTTAGGTAAACATGATCTGCCATAGAAGGGTCAGTCATGATCGTTGCAGGATTGGAATTGATTAAGATGGTCTCTATACCATCTTCTCGAAGCGATCTGAGCGCCTGGGAACCTGAATAATCAAATTCACATGCTTGACCTATGATGATGGGGCCTGAACCTATTACTAAAATACTCTTGATAGAATCTACTTTTGGCATGCTCTTGAAATATAGAATTTAAATATAAAAAAAAGGTGTTACTCTAAAAAAGTAACACCTTTATAATGGGTTAATCTGATCATTATTTTTTGTGACGCGGTTCAGAGGAAACAGATATTTTTTTTCTCCCTTTGGCTCTTCTAGCTGCTAGGACTTTTCTTCCATTGGCCGAAGCCATGCGTTCTCTGAAACCGTGCTTGTTTCTTCTCTTTCTTCTCGAGGGTTGAAATGTTCTTTTCATAATCTTTCTGACTGGAGTTATGCTCCGTTAAAAGTCGGGCAAATATACAATAACTTTTTTGTCTTCCAAACTTGATTATCAACATTTCGCCTTTGTTTTTTTTTACCTTTGAAAAAAAAATAATGTTTCCAAAAGTCATAAAATTAATTTTAGCACTAGTCTCTTTTGGCTATGGTATTTATCAATTCACAGATGATTACATCGGTAATGGTATTATGTTTTTACTCCTATCTGCCATGTTTGTGCTTTTGTATTTTAAAAATGAATTGATTTTCCTCGCTTTTTTACGTCTTAGAAAGCAAGACTTTGAAGGAACTCAAAAATGGTTGTTACGCATCCCTAATGTGGAGCGCAATTTAGTTAAGAAACAACAAGGGTATTACAATTATCTAATGGGAATCATTGAATCTCAAAAAAATCTAACCCAAGCTGAAAAGTATTTTAAAACCGCCTTAAGGCTGGGTTTATCAATGAATCATGACCTGGCAATGGCAAAAATGAGTCTAGCGGGAATTTATCTTCAAAAAAGACGTAAACGAGAAGCTCAGCAACTTCTTACAGAAGCAAAGAAGTTAGACAAACACGGTATGTTGACAGGTCAGTTAAAGATGATTCAACAACAGATGAAAAAAATCTAGTAAAAACCTTCTTCTGGAAGTTCTATTTCATAATACTTCCTTGACTTATTGTTTAAATGATTTTCTATCAACCAGGGGTTGTGTATTTTCAGTACTTTATAATTGACCCCTTTCTCTTTAGCAAACTCAGCTATATTGGCAATAGGAACATCCCATCCAATTTTTTTAACCGGTACAGGTTGATATAAATCCGAGTCTTCAAAAATAAATCCGTATCGTTCGGGATGGGACATGATTTCTTTAACTGCGAGGATTCTAAAAACATAACGACTTGTTTCAGTGTTCAGTAGTAAATCATAATAATTGTCTACCAGCTGATTATCCAACAAACGCTGTGTGCCATACATTCCTCTGTTGTATGAGGCTGCGGCAAGCGTCCAGCTTCCAAATCGCTTTTTTGCTTTCATTAAATAGGCACAAGCTACACGCGTGGATTTTTCTACATGGTAGCGTTCATCAACATTTGTATTTACTTCTAATCCGTATTCCTTTGCTGTACCAGGCATCAATTGCCAAAATCCTTTTGCCCCTTTTGGGGAGCGAACATTTTCTAAACCACTTTCTATTACCGCTAAATATTTAAAATCTTCAGGAACACCTTCTTCTTTTAAAATGGCTTCAATCGTTGGAAACCACTTGTTGGCTCTTTTCAACAACAACATCATGTTGGACTGCCAGTAGGTGTTAACCAAGAGTTCTTTATCGAATCGCTCTCGAATATCGGGTGCCTCTAGAGGCACTTCTTCTTCTGAGAAAAAAAAGACCTCTGGAAGTTTTAGCGCATACACTTTTGAAGATTGCCCTTGGTCAATGGTATTGAAAGCTGTGAATAATTCAGGGTCAATGCTGTTAAATCCAAAAGAGCAAATAAGTGTTAGGACAAGTAAAAAAAGTGTCGCTTTTATCTTCATTTTAAAAGAATTACAATTCTTTCAAATTTAAATATTTTTACAATAGTAATTTGGGTAAGTTTTCATTGAACCACTTTGCGTGAGTAATTACAGCTGCGTGTCCTCCTTTAATTTTAATGAAAGGTTCTTCGAGATTACCTACAGGAAAGACAGTGTCACTTAGTCCGTGGACATGTATAATGTCTTTTGGGTACAATTCCTGTTTCCAATTCACCAAGGTGTCTATTGCCCAACTTAAATACTCTGGGTTACGCTCAGAAAGATACCTTTGGTAAAGAGCTAGGCGCTTTTTTATTCCCTCTCCAAATGCAAATAAGGCCAAATGATCTAAGTTGTTTATCCATTTTGTGGGAAGCAGTTTGTGGGCATTTGTTTTTTGAGCCATTTTCATAGGAAGCGGAAGCTCTTTATCGCTCTTAATACTAGACACAATTACAGTATTTCTAACCGTTATATGTTTAGCCATCTCTTGAACGAGTACACCTCCAAAGGAAACACCCAGTAAAATTGGTTGATGGTGTTGTATCCGTTCACACATGCGCAAGGCATAACTACCTAGGCTTTCTTTTTGCTTAGGGGGTATCCAACTCAAACAATGAATTTCAAAAGGTTCTGGAAGTTCGATATACTCAAAAATCTTAGGACTTGCTGCCATTCCTGGCATAAGGTAAATCGGTATCTTGGCTTTTTTTGTTTTTTCCATCCTTCCCTAGCGTAAATTTCGTATTTTTGTAACCCTTTTGTTGCGACAAATTTATAAAACAATATATACAATAATTAAAGCCTAGGATGATGAGTGATTTAAATCTTGTAAACAATGAATTTCTTCGCCAATTTGAGATTAAATTTGAAGACAGCCTTGCTAGAATTGAATATTCAGAACAGGAAAGAAAAATATTTTTAACCAAATTACATATCCCTAAAGAGATAGAGGGTAAAGAATTTGAAGAAGCTTTTATTGTTAAAGTTTTAGATTTTATTTCTGAAAAAAATCTGAGTGTAGTACCTACTTCACCTAAAATTGCAAGATTTGTGCGCACAAACCGCCGCTACAGAAGACTACTCCCTGTTGGAATTAAGCTCTAGTTTTTTGTACTGAATCGAACAAAACCCTCATCGTCAATTCGATCCAACATTACTTTTTGTATACGGTTTACTTTATTAGGATCCCAATGGTCCCTTACTTTCACGTAGTTTTCAGTAAATCCTGTGATATACCCTTCCTTGTTTTCTGCTTCAAATAATACGGTAGCTTGTGTTCCAAGTTGGGATTCATAAAACGCCCTTCTTTTTTTTACAGATAAAGCACGAAGCATCTTACTTCTTTTATTTCTCTCAGGAAGTGCAACCACTCCTTTCATTTCTACTGCCTCCGTATTGGGACGCTCAGAATAGGTGAAGACATGTAAATAAGACACTGGCAGTTCAGTGATAAAACGATATGTTTCTATAAAATCTTCTTCCGTTTCACCAGGATAACCCACAATAACATCTGCTCCTATACAAGCATTGGGCATCATTGTTTTAATATAATCAATACGATCCTTGTAAAGGGAACTCAAATAACGTCGTTTCATGCTCTTGAGAACTTTATCACTTCCACTTTGTAAAGGGATGTGAAAATGAGGCACAAAACGTTTACTTTTTCCAACAAAAGCAATGATTTCATCTTTTAATAAATTGGGTTCTATGGAGGATATGCGAATTCTTTCGATTGATTTCAGTTGGTCCAATGCGGTTATGAGATCCAAAAATGTATGTTCGTGCTTTTTATTTCCAAACTCCCCTTTTCCATAATCTCCAATATTGACCCCTGTAAGTACAATTTCTTTAAGACCTGCAGCTGCGATCTTCTCTGCATTTTCCAAAACATTTGTTAAGGAATCACTGCGAGAAACACCTCTAGCCTGTGGAATGGTACAATAGGTGCATTTGTAATCACAACCGTCCTGAACTTTCAGAAATGCCCTAGTACGATCACTTAAAGAATAACTACTTTCATAAAAATTAGCATCTTCAATCTCACAGGCATGAACTTCTACTTGCTCCTTTTTACTTAAATCCTGAATGTAATCTATGAGTTTGAATTTTTCTGTAGCACCTAGCACCAGGTCCACACCCTCCAGAGAAGCAATTGCCTCAGGCTGCAATTGAGCATAACAACCGATTGCAGCTATGAATGCATTTGGATTGTGTTTTAATGCCTTTTGCACCAAACCTTTAAGTCGTTTGTCCGCATTTTCAGTTACAGAACAGGTATTGATCACATAAACATCTGCAGGACTATCAAAAGATACTTTATCAAAACGACTGGGTTTAAAATCCCTCGCTATAGTTGCAGTTTCAGAAAAATTTAGTTTACAGCCCAAGGTATGGAAGGCGACTTTTGGCAAATGTGTTGCCTTCTTCTTTTGAAGTTGTTTTATGTTTTCCATAACCGTATTAAAACTGTAAATTCGTTGCAAATATATTAACAAAATTCATGACTGAGCGGCTTTCATGGCTTTCGTACTGGGTAGTAGTGATAACCGTACTGCTAACAGTAGTTGGTTGTAATTCTGTAGAAAAAAAAGACAGCAGAACAGTATTTCGCTACAACGAATACAGAAAGGTAACCTCATTAGATCCAGCTTTTGCTAGGAATCCTCAAAACATTTGGCCCATCAATCAACTTTTTAATGGCTTGGTACAACTGGATAAAAACCTAGGTATACAACCCGAAATTGCGCATTCTTGGAAGATTAGTCCAGATGGCCTTACCTATACCTTCTTTTTAAGAGATGATGTCTATTTTCATCATTCTCCCTTATTTGGCTCAAAACAAACCAGAGCGGTTGTTGCAGAAGATTTTGTGTACAGTTTCAACCGCCTCCTTGACCCACAAATTGCGTCTCCAGGAAGTTGGGTGCTTCAACAAGTTGCCTCTTTTGAAGCAACTGCAAATAACGTCCTTACCTTGCGTTTAAAAAATCCTTTTCCTGCTTTTTTAGGATTGCTCACTATGCGCTATTGCGCTGTAGTTCCCAAAGAAGTAGCCTCACATTACGGCGCAAATTTTCGCTCCCAACCTATAGGTACCGGACCTTTTTACTTCAAAAGATGGGACGAAAATGTCAAATTGGTTTTGCGTAAAAACCCTAACTATTTTGAGCGAGATACAGAGGGGGTACAACTCCCCTATCTCGACGCAATTTCTATCCAGTTCATACCCGATATTCAAAGTGAATTTATGTTGTTTTTACAAGGCAAATTAGATTTTATAAATTCACTAGACGCTTCGTATAAAGATGAATTGCTCACCCCTGTTGGAACCCTTCAACCCAAATACCAAGACCGGCTGAATATGCTCAAAGGCCCTTATTTAAATACGGAATACATCGGCATCTACCTTGACAGCAAAAACCCTGCACTACAGTCTGAAAAGATTCGAAAAGCGCTAAACATTGGTTTTGATCGAAAATTGATGATTTCCTATTTGAGAAATAATGTAGGGTATGCTGCAAAAAAAGGATTCATCCCCTTAGGCTTACCAGGCACAAGTACAACAGATTTTGAGTACAATCCCACTTTAGCAAAAAAATTGGTTGATGCATTTAAAGAAACTACACAAAAAACACCTGAATTAAGCCTTGCCACTGACTCAAACTACCTCGATCTGTGCGAATACCTCCAACGAGAACTTCAAAAAATAGGCATTAAAATAATGATTGATGTAATGCCAACTGCCAGTTTACGTCAAGCAAAATCCTCAGGAAAATTAGAACTTTTTAGAGCCAGCTGGATTGCTGATTATCCCGATGGAGAAAACTACCTCTCTTTATTTTACAGCCCTAACTTTTCCCCCAATGGACCCAATTACACTCATTTTAAAAATGAAGAATTCGATGCCTTATACCATAAGGCTATGAATATAGTTGAAGAGCCTTTACGGGTTAAAACATATCAAAAAATGGATAGTTTAGCGCTTGCTCAATACCCTATAATACCTTTGTATTATGATCAGGTGGTCC
>VMCW01000168.1 GCA_008081175.1 Flavobacteriaceae bacterium | reverse complement strand
TGATTGGAAAGGGTATACCGGAAAAACAATATCCCATGTAGTTAATATTGGTATTGGTGGTTCAGACCTTGGTCCTGCAATGGTGGTTGAAGCGTTAAAACACTACGAAAACCACCTAGACGTTCGCTTTGTCTCCAATGTAGAAGGAGACCATCACGAAGAAGTTTTGAAAGGTTTGGATCCTGAAAGCACTTTATTTGTTATCGTCTCTAAAACTTTTACCACCCAAGAGACACTAAGTAATGCAAACAGCATCCGAGCTTGGTTTTTAAAACAAGCTCCTGAAGCCGCTGTGGCAAAACACTTTGTTGCGGTTTCAACAAATACCGAAAAAACGGCTGCTTTTGGGATTGCTTTAGAAAATACCTTCCCGATGAAAGATTGGGTAGGAGGGCGCTTTTCTTTGTGGAGTACTGTAGGATTAAGCATTTGTCTTGCCGTAGGACCAGACCATTTCCAAAAACTTTTGGAGGGCGCGGGAAAAATGGATCTTCATTTCAAAACGACTCCTTTTGAAAAAAATATTCCTGTCGTTCTGGCTTTAATCAGTGTATGGTATAACAATTTTTGGGGGGCAGAAAGCGAAGCTTTAATTCCTTATACCCAATATTTAAGATCACTACCCGACTACCTTCAACAAGGAATTATGGAAAGTAATGGTAAAAGTGTTGGAAGAGACGGCAAAGCCGTAAACTACCAAACAGGAACTCTCATCTGGGGGGCCTCTGGAACCAATGCGCAACATGCCTTTTTTCAACTCATCCATCAAGGGACCAAACTCATCCCAACAGATTTTATCGGTTTCAAACATTCCCTAAAAGGCAACACTTCCCATCAGCAAAAATTAATGTCCAATTTTATTGCTCAAACCGAAGCGTTGATGAATGGTAAAACAAGAAAAGAAGTCGAAGAAGAACTCCTCTCTGTTAACCTAGATAAATCTGAAAAAGAAAAAATAATTCCTTTTAAAGTTTTTGAGGGAAATAAACCTACAAACACCCTTCTCATAAACAGACTTACTCCTTCCTCCCTAGGCGCTCTCATCGCACTATATGAACACAAAATATTTGTTCAAGGAATCCTTTGGAATATATACAGTTACGATCAATGGGGTGTTGAACTAGGAAAACAATTAGCAAGTAAAGTTTTAGAAGACATCAAAGGAACTAAACAGCATCCGCACGATGCGTCTACTACAAAATTACTTTCCCGCTTGTAATTATTGGTTTGTTAATAAAAATTAAAAAAAACCTCTACAGTTTTAACGTTTTGTTCATGTATAGAATGAATGAAAAAGTACCTTTGCACTTATTAATTCAAATTAAAATAATGAAAAAAGCTGCTACACTATTTTTGATGTTGTTAGGTGTTTTTTATGTAACTGGACAACAAACTAATCAAGAAGAAATAGATTCATTAGCAACCTTTCAATTTTTAGAAGAAGTCGTAGTTTCTTCTAAGGTAATTGATATTGCTAAAGAAAGAGAAACGCCTATTGCGGTCAGTCAAATTTCTGCACAGGAGGTTCTTTTAAAAGTAGGGAATCAAGAATTTCCTGAAATCATGAACAAAACTCCTGGTGTATATGCTACAAAACAAGGAGGAGGTTATGGAGATAGTCGTATCTCATTAAGAGGATTTGATCAAAGAAACACTTCTTTTTTGATTAATGGACAACCGGTAAACGACATGGAAAATGGTTGGGTATATTGGTCCAACTGGCAAGGGCTTACCGATGTTGCTTCTGGTATTCAAGTACAAAGAGGACTTGGAGCTTCAAAACTTGCTGTTCCATCTGTAGGAGGAACTGTTTCCATCTTTACTAAAAGTGCTGAAAAACAAGAAGGAGGTTCCTTAACTCAGATGATTGGTAATAATGGATACATCAAAACTACTGGAGCTTACAATACAGGAGTAAACGACAAAGGATGGTCTTCTTCCTACCTGTTAACAAAATGGTCTGGAAATGGATATGTTTACAACACCAGTGGTGCAGGTTGGACTTACTTTGGAGCTATTGGATACACCCCTGAAGGCTCAAACCACAGATTAAATCTCTCTGTTCTTGGCGCAGGTCAATGGCACCACCAAAGAGATGTTTGGGTTTCAATTCGGGATTATGAAAACTTTGGAGAAGAAGGTATCGACCAGAGATGGAATACAAACGGAGGGACGCTAAATGGAGAAGAGTTTAATATGAGAAGAAACTTTTACAACAAACCACTAGCAACCTTTAACTGGGATTGGCAGATTTCAGACAACGTAGATCTTGCAACATCACTTTACGGATCAGCTGGTAGAGGTGGAGGAACTGGACCTCGAGGTAGAAACTACGATGTTCTTCCTTTTCAAGAAGACTTAACTTCTTTTTATATTGAAAAAGGCATTACAGATTTCAGACGATCTGACGGTACTATAAATTACGATGCTATTGTATCAGATAACCGTGCTGGTGCCAGTCCATACACAGGTTCTATCTCAGCTTATGAGGGTGCACTTCTTGGAGCGAATGGTTACAGAGATGAAGGTGTCTTTAGAAGTGGTATGATAAGAAGAGCTTCTATGAACTCACACAACTGGGTAGGTGGTATTTCAAACCTGAATATTTACTCTGGTAAAATGCGCTACAGCCTAGGTGTAGATTTAAGAAATTACAAAGGGTTCCACTACAGAGTATTAAACGACCTTATGGGCTTTGACGGATATTATTCCACTGGAAACAAAAACTCTGCAGGACAAATTATTGAAACTCTCATTGAAGCTTCACCCTTCAAAAACACAGGACTTCAAGGACCTAAAATTGATTATTATAACATCGGTTATGTAGGTTGGCAAGGGGTAAACGGTCTCGCTGAATATTCCGGAGACAAACTTACTGCGGTTCTTCAGGCAGGGCTTTCTAACCAAAGCTTTCAAAGAGAGGATCTTTTTGATCAACCCGGATTACCGCTTTCTGAAAAGAAAAACATAGGAGGTGGTTACTTAAAAGGAGGAGCCAACTTGAATTTGAATGAAAATTCCAATTTGTTTTTCAATGCGGGATACATTTCTCGTCAGCCTCAATTTGATGCAGTATTTCCAAATTTTGCGAACCTTGTGAATGAGGATCTTCAAAATGAAAAAATACAATCTATAGAATTAGGTTACGGTTACATCGGCAATGGTTTTAAATTGAATGTAAACGTATATTCTACAGTTTGGGGAAATCGCTTTGTATCGAGAAGTTTATCAAACCAACAAGGAATAGACGGGTTTGCACAATTTAGAGATATTGACGTAGTACACAATGGTATTGAAATAGAAGCACAATACCGCCCTTCTGGAACTACCAAGTTCAGAGGTATGCTTTCTATCGGAGACTGGACCTATACCAAAGATTTCGAAGCAGAGTTGTTTGATGATAATCAACGTCAAATCGGTACTGGAACACTTTATCTAGAGGGAGCTAAAGTAGGTGATGCAGCTCAGTTTGTTGCTTATATTGGAGTTGATCAGCGCGTAGGAGAATCCCTAACATTTGACCTTGATTACCGTTTTGTAGACGGCTTATATGCGGATTACAGCGTTACGGATTCTGCCTTTACAGAAGCGAATAACCCAGGAGCTTTGAAACTTCCTTCTTATGGTTTGGTTGATTTAGGAGCTACTTATCGCTTTGGTGCAGGTTGGAGTTTACGAACTAACATCAACAACCTTTTAGATACAGTTTACATTGCGGAGTCCAACTCCAACATTCATGCTACTGCTGGTTCAGATACATGGAAAGGAATTGACAAAATGAATTCTGTATGGTTTGGATTTGGTAGAACGTGGAACTTGTCTTTACGTTATCAGTTCTAAACACAAGATCCTTATTACTTTTAAAACCCTCACATTTCGTGAGGGTTTTTTAATTCTTTAAACTGTAGGTCTTTTACTTTGAGTTGAAGACTTGTTTGTCCATTAAATTCATTTTCTTCGAGCGTATAGAGAATTGAAAAGGGGTTTTGCTTCTTGATTTCAGGTAGGTAATGAGCCAGTCCAAATCCGATGCCTGTAAAATGATGCTCAAAACTGTCCATAATTTCAAATTTCAAATGAGCTTGCTCTTTTCCCACTGCCCTCGTTCTTCCTGTATCTCTACATTGGTGCGTTACAAAAACTGGCCGCATATTATTTGGCCCAAAAGGAGCCATTTGACTTGTGATTCTGTAAAGTTTCGGTGAGAGCTCACTAAAAGAAACCTCAAGGTCATATACTGTGGAAGGTTCTTTTTGCTCTGGAGAGATATGCTGAGAGACATATGTTTCAAAGGCAGCTTTAAATGAGGTCAATTGCTCTGGTTTTAATGTCAATCCAGCAGCATATTTATGTCCTCCAAATTGAATCATAGTTTCTTTACAGGCCTCCAAAGCTTGATAAACGTCAAATCCAGAAACAGAGCGTACAGAACCCGCTAGCACTTCATTGGATTGCGTTAAAACAATGGTAGGGCGATAAAAGTGTTCTATAAGCCTGGAAGCTACTATACCGATAACCCCTTTATGCCATGAAGGATGGTAAACTACGGTCGTGCTATTTGTGTGTTGCTCCTCTAGTTCTATTTGTTGTAAAGCCTCCTCTGTAATTCGCCCTTCTGTACTTTTGCGCTCTGAGTTAAAAAACTCAATAGAACGGGCAATGGGCAATGCTGTTTCCATTTCTGTACTCATCAATAACTCAACCGCACTTAACCCTTGTTCCATACGCCCAGCGGCATTGATTCGGGGTGCAAGTACAAAAACCAAGTCTGACACTCCCAAGCTCCGTTTGAGCTCCTTGGTAAAAACTTGTAATCCAACACGAGGTTGTTCTCGTAACCGCTTTAATCCAAAATAAGTAAGTGTTCTGTTTTCACCTACCATAGGAACAATGTCTGCAGCTATAGCTGTTGCCACTAGGTCTAAATAACTGTGTAAAACTTCTTCAGGAAGACCAAGGCGATATTGCAATGCCTGAATGAGCTTAAAACCAATCCCACAACCACACAGTTCCTTAAAGGGATATTCACAATCCTCTCGTTTGGGATCCAAAACCGCCACAGCACCTGGTAGCTCTAATCCTGGTAGATGGTGATCGCATATAATAAAATCAATTCCTAAAGAATGCGCATAAGCTACTTGATCTATGGCTTTAATACCACAGTCTAAAGCAATAATCAATGTAATTCCACGAGCATGGGCATAATCAATCCCTTTAAATGAAATTCCATATCCCTCTGTATATCGATCCGGAATGTAGGGTAACACCTCTGTTATTTTATCTTTCAAATATGAGCTCACCAAAGCGACCGCAGTAGTTCCATCTACATCGTAATCTCCAAAAATCATTACCTTTTCTTTTTGAGCCATTGCATTTTGAATGCGAACAACGGCTGGCTCCATATCTTTCATTTTAAAAGGGTCGTATAAATGAGTCCACTCTGGTCTGAAAAATTCTTTTGCGCTATGAAAATCTTCAATTCCACGTTGTATTAAAAGCGCTGCAACAGTTTGGGGAACACTCAGCTCAAGAGCAAAAGTGGAAATACGATCCTGAGAAGGAGCTATTCTTTTTTTCCACTGCATGAGGCTAATTTTTTACTCCTTCAACAACAATTACGAACTCTCCCTTTGGACTATTGGCGTTAAAAAAAGTACAGGCTTCTTCTAGTGTTCCCCTAAAACTACTTTCAAAAAGTTTTGATAATTCCCGAAGGACTGCAAGTTTTCGTTCTGGTCCAAAAAGAGGAAGCATTTGCTCGAATAACTTAATGAGTTTATGAGGAGATTCATAAAAAACAAGGGTTTTTGTTTCCCGTGCCATCGTTTCTAAACGTGTCACCCTTCCCTTTTTGGGAGGCAGGAATCCCTCAAATACGAACCGATCACAAGGAATACCACTTTGAACAAGTGCTGGGATTAATGCTGTCGGTCCTGGCAAACACTGAACTTCAATCTGGGATTCTAAAGCGGCACGTACCAAGAGAAATCCTGGATCAGAAATACCCGGTGTTCCTGCGTCAGAAATAGCTGCAATTGTTTTCCCTTTTTTCAATAGGTCAATTATTTTAGGGGTTTTGTAATGTTCGTTGTGCATGTGAAAACTCTCTATTGGAGATTGAATCTCAAAGTGTTTCAATAACTTTGAACTTACTCGAGTATCCTCTGCAAGTATTAAATCTGATTCTTTTAATAGGCGTATCGCTCTGAGCGTAATGTCTTCAAGATTGCCAATTGGGGTAGGGATTAAATAAAGCACAATCTGTATATTACAATTAGGATTCTCCAGGTTTTTGTTCAAAATTCTTCTGCAAAACAGTAAAAAAACGTTCTACAAACTCGTCTTTTCCCTTCCAGTTTTGATATTCTGGTTGCACTTGTCTTTTGATAAACGATGCTACTTCAGCCCATGATTCAAAAGTTACCACCTGTTCCAAAACACGCTCGTAATTTTTTGAGTCACCTTCAAATAAATGTTTAATAAAAGACAATCGATCATTTAAATCAATGCTTAATGTCTTTGCAAAATGATCGTTTAAATTGGGCCGTTCTTGATTGATGCTGGAAGGAGGAGTGGGTGTTCTGACTTCTTGATCTTCTGGTTTTACAACAAAAGTCGGTGGCTTTTCAACAGCTTCAAAGAGCTGGTCATAGGTTTCTTGCTCAGGCATTTCCATTATCATATTTTTAATGGTTTCCATCACAGGAGCTACCTCAATATTTTCTTCTTGAATACTTTGTTTTAAGGGAGAACCCGTAAGGTTTTCTAGAACCTCATCCAGCTGTCTTTGTTGATTTTTCCAAAGGTTTTGATTTTGTGATTCCCATTGCAAAAGCGTTTTTTGAACTACGGAGAGTTCATAGAGTTTCTGGAGTTCATGATGTGTGGTTGCATCGTCCCATTCTTCGTGGTGGTCCAATACTTTTTTGGCCCATTGTACTAGTGCAAATTTAATTTTTTCTGTCATGGATTTTGAAGCTTCAACCCGTACGAATTTAATACCTTTGTTTGAGGGGAAGAGATGAGCACCCTGATTTCATTTTGAAAATTACAAAATGTTTTTAGAAAATACTGTACAAGGGAAGGAACAATTTGGTTGGATAGAAGTTATCTGTGGCTCTATGTTTTCTGGCAAAACAGAAGAATTGATTCGCAGACTTCGTCGAGCCCAATTTGCAAAACAAAAAATCGAGATTTTTAAACCTGCTATCGATCAGCGTTATGACAATGAACTAGTTACCTCCCACGATCAAAATCAAATTCCTTCTACTCCCGTTCCCTCTGCTGCAACAATTCGAATTTTGGCTGATGGTTGTGATGTTGTAGGTATTGACGAGGCACAATTTTTTGATGATGAAATTGTACAGGTGTGCAATGATTTAGCAAATAACGGTGTACGTGTTATTGTAGCTGGTCTAGACATGGATTATCAGGGAAAGCCTTTTGGTCCAATGCCTGCTCTTATGGCTACCGCAGAATATGTCACTAAAGTTCATGCTATTTGTACGAGAAGTGGCAATTTAGCGCATTACAGTTTTCGTACTGCCCAAGAAGAGTCCTTGGTGCATCTCGGCGAAAAAGAAAGCTATGAACCACTTTCCAGAGCTTCCTTTCAAGAAGCCCAGCAAAAAAAGAAGAATAAAAAGTCCTAAGTCTTGAGCGAACTTCACGTTTACCTCCCCAATTTAGAGCATAACTACCGTGTAATACGCTCTCGTTTGCATTCTAAAACAGATCTTATAGCAGTAGTCAAAGCTGGAGCCTATGGTAATGCTGCAATTCCTATTGCTCGTCGTTTGGAAGAACTGGGTGTAGATGCTCTAGCTGTAGCGTATTCAGAAGAAGGAATTTTGCTTCGTAAATCAGGAATCAAAAAACCGATACTTGTTTTTTATCCCCAACTGGAAGGTTTAGACACTTTGATCACCCATCAATTAGAACCGTGTCTTTACAGTACAACTCTATTAGAAAAATTCGGCTCTTTGGCTAAAAAAAACAATGAAAAAAACTATCCAGTACATATTAAATACAATACTGGATTGAATCGAATAGGGTTTGCTCCAAGTCAAGTTTCATGGGTATTAAATCAATTAAATGAACCTTTTTTAGATTTAAAAAGTGTCTATTCCCATCTTGCTGCCTCTGAAGCTTCAAAAGATGACTCACTTTCAAAACTACAACTAAAAACTTTTTTAGACCTCAGAAAGCATCATTTAGAACTAACTCCTAAATCACCTAAATTTCATTTACTCAATAGCTCTGGAGTTTTTAATTATCCGGAATATCAGTTTGATGCCGTTCGAGTAGGAATTGCACTTCACGGCTATGCTAATCAGCCTCATTGGGACCAAGAACTCAAAGTAGTTTCTGAATTAAAGAGCAAAATTTGTCAAATTCATACCGTCAAAAAAGGAGCTTATGTAGGTTATGATCACGGATGGAAAACAACTAGAGAAAGTCTTATCGCAGTATTGCCTGTTGGGCATGCAGATGGCATTGGACGTCATTTTGGTCATCACAAAGGAAGGGTTTTTGTTCGTGGGAAATGGGCCCCTATCGTAGGAAATATATGTATGGACCTTTTGATGATTGATGTTACCGAAACTCCCTGCAAAGAAGGAGATGAAGTTTCCTTCTTTGGGACTTCCCATCCCGCTTCTGACTTCGCTGAACGAGGAAATACCATCAGTTACGAATTGTTAACAGGATTAGGCCCACGCATAAAGCGTATCGTCCACAAAACAATATAATTGTTATAAATACAACAAATTGTTATTTTTTTGAATTAAATCTGATTTCAATTTGTTCAATGAAGTAGTAAGCGGTATGTTTGCCAAAATTTTAAAAAATGAAAGTAGCAGTAGTTGGTGCAACAGGTATGGTAGGAAACGTAATGTTGACTGTTTTAGCAGAACACAATTTGCCAATAAGTGAATTGTTAGTTGTCGCTTCGGAACGATCTGTTGGCAAACAAATTGATTATAAGGGTCAAACACTTCATGTTATTGGATTGGAAAAAGCAGTTGCCTCTAGGCCTGATATTGCTTTGTTTTCTGCTGGTGGGGAAACTTCTTTAGAGTGGGCACCACGTTTTGCCGCAGTAGGAACCATTGTAATCGACAATTCTTCTGCTTGGAGAATGGATGCTTCTAAAAAACTGATCGTGCCAGAAATCAATGCTGCGGAGCTTACATCAGAGGATAAAATTATTGCCAACCCCAACTGTTCAACTATTCAGATGGTATTGGCACTTGCGCCACTTCACAAAGCATTTGGAATCAAGCGAATTGTTGTTTCCACTTATCAGTCTATTACGGGTACAGGGGTTAAAGCTGTTGAACAACTTCATAACGAAATGCAGGGAAAAGAGGGCGAAAGAGCCTATCCCCACCCTATTCATAAAAATGCACTTCCTCAATGTGATGTGTTTTTAGAAAATGATTATACCAAAGAGGAAATGAAGTTAGTAAATGAAACACACAAAATTCTAGGGGACCACTCTATCGGAATTACAGCTACAGCTATACGAATTCCTGTAGTGGGTGGTCACAGCGAATCGGTAAATGTGGAATTTGAAAAACCTTTTGAGGTTTCTGAAATTAAAGAAATTCTAAGTCATACACCCGGAGTTGTAGTAGTAGATCAACCTGAAAAAAATCGCTATCCTATGCCCATTGATGCAGAGGGCAAAGACGAGGTTTTTGTGGGTAGAATACGAAGAGATTCCTCTATTGAGAATGGGATAAACCTATGGATCGTAGCCGATAACTTGAGAAAAGGGGCAGCGACAAATACCATTCAAATTGCCGAATACCTCATCAATCAAAATTTAATATCGAGTTTAAGACATTAATAAAGCATGATCGCTTTAATTTTTAATGTGTTACGTTAAATTTTTTTATAAATTTGCCGCTCAAATGTCGAATAATGGATGTGTTGAAAGAATATACACTCCCTTTTGTGGGGTTAAAAGACGGAAAACACACTTTTAATTTTACAATTGATAATACGTTCTTTGAACATTTTGAGTTTCATGAATTTAATGAAGCAAGTCTGGAGGGCCTTTTGATTTTAGACAAAAAACCCAACTTTTTAGAGCTTCATTTTGATATTAAAGGAACAGTGACCCTTGAATGCGATGTTTCTACGGAATGGTTTGAACACAAGGTAATGACAGAATATGACCTGATAGTCAAATTTGGAGTTGCCTCAAACAATGATCCCGATGAAATAATAGTTCTCCCTGAAGGGAGTTACCAAATCAATGTAGGGCACTATTTTTATGAAATGGTTGTCCTTTCTTTGCCAATTAAAAGGGTTCATCCCGGCATTGAAAATGGAACATTAGAAAGTGAAATCCTGAAAAAACTCAAAGCGTTAGAACCAAAAGAAGAAAAATTAAACGGTCAACAAGACCCTAGATGGAATAAATTAAAAGACCTTTTGTAAGGTTTAAAAACTAAAATTATGGCACATCCTAAACGGAAAATATCCAAAACAAGAAGAGATAAAAGACGCACCCATTATAAGGCTGCAGATCAACAAATTGCTACTTGTTCCAAAACAGGTGAAGCTCATTTGTACCATAGGGCTCACTGGCACGAAGGAAAATTATACTACAGAGGTAAAGTCCTCGTTGATGCGACAGAAACCGCTGAAGCCTAACCCAATAAAATAATTAATGGCTCTCCTTTTTAGGGAGGGCTTTTTTGTTGGAATAGTTTCAATTGCATTAAAAATCATTATCTTCACTAAGTTATTTTTGCTGAAAACGCAGAGCAATACATGGGCCTAGAGGGAAAACAAGTACTCAAAGCTGCTATCACAGCAGTAGGAGGATACACACCTGATACAATACTATCGAACCAAACCTTGGAGAAAATGGTAGATACTAGTGATGAATGGATACAAAGCCGAACAGGTATAAAAGAGCGTAGGATACTATCAGATGATGATAAACCCACTTCCTACCTTGCCATTAAGGCCGCCCAAGATTTAATTGCTAAAAAGAAATTAGATCCCACCACTATAGATCTTGTACTGGTAGCGACAGTAACACCCGATCTTCATGTCGCAGCAACCGCCGCATACGTTGCCTCCTCAATAGGCGCTACACAAGCTTTTGCTTATGACCTTAATGCAGCCTGCTCCGGATTTTTATACGGAATGAGTACCGCAGCTGCTTATATTTGCTCTGGTCGATACAAAAAAGTACTCCTCATAGGAGCAGACAAGATGTCTTCGATAGTTGATTATACAGACCGTACAACTTGCATTATTTTTGGCGACGGTGGAGGCGCTGTTTTGTTCGAGCCCAGTCCCAACGAATACGGCTGGGAAGATGAATATTTTAGAAGTGACGGAACAGACCGTATGTCCTTGAGAATAAAGGCAGGAGGTTCTTTGTTCCCAACATCACAAAAAACATTAGATGAGGGGTGGCATAACATCCATCAAGATGGCAGAACGGTTTTCAAATATGCCGTTTCTGAAATGTCTCATGTAGCTGAACAAATAATGCTGCGTAATAATTTAAACGAACAAACACTAGACTATCTCGTCCCTCACCAAGCAAATAAAAGGATTGTAGATGCTACCGCACAACGCCTAAATTTAAAAGAGGAAAAAGTGTTAATGAACATAGCGTACTACGGAAATACAACTGCAGCAACCTTGCCGTTGTTGTTAAATGATTATGAAACTCAATTAAAACAAGGAGACAAACTCGTTTTTACAGCCTTTGGTGGAGGATTTACTTGGGGTGCTGCGCACCTTACCTGGGCTTATTAAAACAAAATATAACAAACAATATGGATCTTAAAGACATTCAAAACCTAATCAAATTTGTTGCGAAATCTGGAGCACAAGAAGTAAAGCTCGAGACAGAAGAAATAAAAATTACAATTAAAACAGGTTCTGAGCCAGCACAGATTGAAAACAGTGGTTTAGTTCAGCAACTTCAATCTATTCCAGTTGTACCCACAGCGATTCCTAATAGTGCACCTGTAGCTACAGAAGCACCTCAAAAAGAAGAAAAATCTTCTGATGATGAGCATCTTATAACCATTAAATCACCCATTATAGGTACTTTTTACAGAAAATCTGCTCCTGATAAACCTTCTTTTGTAGAAGTAGGAGATACAATTAAGGAAGGGGATGTGCTATGTGTTATCGAAGCGATGAAACTATTTAATGAGATTGAATCAGAAGTCAGCGGAACGGTCGTTAAAATTTTAGTCGACGATGCCTCACCTGTAGAATTTGATCAGCCACTATTTGTGATTAACCCCTCTTAAAAGTCCGATATGTTTAACAAGATATTGATTGCCAACCGCGGTGAAATTGCCATGCGTGTTATCCGTACTTGTAAAGAGATGGGCATTAAAACCGTTGCGGTTTATTCTAAAGCAGACGTTGACAGTCTTCATGTTCGTTTTGCAGACGAAGCAGTCTGTATTGGTCCCGCTCAAAGCAATGAATCTTATTTAAAAATGTCAAACATCATCGCTGCTGCAGAGATTACAAATGCAGATGCGATTCATCCCGGCTATGGTTTTCTTTCAGAAAATGCCAAATTTTCTGAAATCTGTGCACAACACGACATCAAATTTATCGGTGCTTCTCCCTCTATGATTGACAAAATGGGAGATAAAGCTTCTGCAAAAGCAACCATGCAGGCTGCAGGTGTTCCTACAATCCCTGGGTCTGATGGAATAATCCCTTCTTTTGAAGAAGCAGAAAAACTTGCTCTAGAAGTGGGCTATCCCGTTATGTTAAAGGCTACTGCTGGTGGAGGTGGTAAAGGTATGCGCGCTGTTTGGAAACCAGAAGAGCTAGAAAAAGCATGGAATAGTGCTCGTCAAGAAGCTGCTGCTGCCTTTGGAAATGATGGCATGTATATGGAAAAACTCATTGAAGAGCCTCGACATATCGAAATTCAAGTTGTTGGTGATTCTACAGGAAAAGCTTGTCATCTTTCAGAGCGAGACTGCTCCATACAAAGACGTCATCAAAAACTGACCGAAGAAACTCCCTCGCCTTTTATGACTTCTGCATTGAGAAAAAAAATGGGTGAAGCTGCAGTAAAAGCTACTGAATTTATAAAATATGAAGGCGCAGGAACCATTGAGTTTCTGGTTGACAAACACAAAAACTTT
>VMCW01000137.1 GCA_008081175.1 Flavobacteriaceae bacterium | reverse complement strand
ATTCAGCCACACAAGACCTGACCGATTTTCCCTACACCAACCCTACTGTACCCATACCTTTTATTTTAGGAGCACTTTTTATTATGGTCTTCCTAGGAACAATAATTGGACTGATCCCAGCTCAAAGAGCTGTGAGTATAAAACCGATAGATGCATTAAGAGAAGAATAAAACAATATAATTTAATACAAACCCATGAAAGTTTTAAAATACATTGGAATAGCACTTTTGATTTTTGGTGCCTTATTTGCAGTAGCATTTTTTATAAAGACCAATAACAAGTCTGCTATTGTTTATGAAACCCAAACGGTGATTACGACCTCTATTGAAAGGAAAACGGTAGTTACCGGTAAAGTTATTCCTGAAGACGAAGTTGAAATAAAACCTCAAATTCAAGGAATCATCGAAACGCTTTTCGTAGAAGAAGGGGATCAAGTAGCAACCGGAGATCTTTTAGCAAAAATTAAAGTGGTACCCAACGAACAAAGCTTAAATAGTGCTGAGGGACGTTTGGCCAATTCTAGAATTTTATTAAAAAATGCTGAATTGGAATTCAACAGAAACAAAGACCTTTTTGACAAAGGTATTATTTCAAAGCAAGATTTTGACAATGTTCAATTGCGATACAATCAAGCCAAACAAGATGTGTCCAATGCTGTTTCAGATTTGCAAATCATCCGTCTGGGATCCAAAGGAGGTGCTGCCTCTGCAAACACAAATATCAGAGCTACAGTACCTGGAACAGTACTAGAGATTCCTGTTGAAGAAGGTTTTCAAGTTATTGCCAGTAACAGCTTTAATGCGGGAACTACTATTGCTACCATAGCTGACTTAAACAAAATGATATTTGAAGGTAAAGTTGACGAAGCAGAAGTAGGTAAGCTACGCGTGGGAATGCCACTAGAGGTGAATTTGGGAGCAATAGAAGACCAAGCTTTAGAAGCTAAATTAAAATTTATCGCACCCAAAGGAAATGAGGAACAAGGCGCAGTACAATTCATAATAGAAGCAGATCTTTTTCTTAACGACTCCATTTTTGTTCGAGCGGGCTATAGCGCAAATGCCTCTTTGATCTTGGAACGTAAAGACAGTATTATGGCTATACCAGAATCTCTATTGCAATTCGATAAAGAGACCGAAGTACCCTATGTAGAGGTGCAAGTTGCAGATCAAAAGTTTGAACGAAGAGATATTGAAGTAGGTATTTCTGATGGTATCAATGTTGAAGTTCTTTCTGGACTTAGTAAAGAAGATCAAATAAAGGTTTGGAATAAAACAGAACCGATTAAAAGAGGTGACGATAACGGTCCTGCAAACTAATTTAAACCCTGTATTTCAAACAAAGAATAGAACCTATGAGAATATTGTTAAGTTTGTTTTTTTCCCTTTATACCCTGATACTCACTGCACAGGTAAAAAAATACACCTTAGAAGAGTGTGTGCTGTTGGCGTTAGAAAAAAACATCAGTATCAAACAGTCTGAATTGGACTTAGAAGGTGCAGAAATAGATAAAGCAGATGCTATAGGAAATTTTTTACCACGCATCAACGCCCAATCTCAACACATTTGGAATAATGGACTGAGTCAGAACATTACCAACGGTTTGATTGAAAACCTTACTACACAGTTCTCTTCTTTTGGAGGAAACTTGGGGATTACTTTGTTTGGAGGAAAACAAAATAGTAACCAGCTGGCTCGAGCCAATTTGAATTTGATTGCAAGACAATATCAGTTGGATGATATGAAAGACGATATCAGTCTTTTTGTTGCCAACACCTATTTGCAAGTAATGTTCAATAAAGAGTTTGAACAAGTACAGCGGTATCAATTGGAGCTGGCCAATCAAGAGCTAGAACAGACTAAAGTTCGAATCGAGGCAGGCGTACAAACACAGGCAGATATTTATGAAATTGAAGCCAATGTTGCAGCACAAGAACAAGCCTTACTTCAGGCAGAAAATTCAACCCGACTTTCTTTGATCAGTTTGGCGCAAACCCTTTTGATTACAGATTATGAAAATTTTGACATCGCAGAGGTCAATTACGACATTCCTTTGTCACAAATACTTTTGGAACAACCTAAAAAGATTTTTGAGAAGGCACTCACTTTCAGAAATGATATTAAACTTGCTGCCACCAATGTGGAAATAGCAAAAAAAGACATTGACTTGGCTAAGGGGGCTTTGCTACCTACTTTATCTGCTTTTTATAATTACAACACCCGTATTTCTTATAGCGACCGATTTGTAGAAACAGGAAATGTAATCGAAACTCCAATAGGTGTTGTAAAAGAATCGGGAGCAATTGTTTTGAGTCAATTTCCAGAACGTGAAATTGCAGGGCCTTTATCTTTTGCAGATCAGTTCAAACAAAACGATGGAATGAGTTATGGTTTATCCTTAAATATTCCCATTTTTAACGGGCTTTCTGCCAAAAACAACATCAAAAGAAGAAGGCTGAATTTAAAACGATCTGAAACTTTTTTTGAACAGAATAAACTCGACTTAGAAAATACAATTAACCAAGCCTATACTAGCGCTACAGCTGCTTTTAAATTTTACGAAGCTTCTGAAAAAACCCTTAAGGCAAGAGAACAAGCGTATATGATGGCCGAACAGCAATTTGAACTTGGTGTTTTAAATTCCTATGACTTTATTCAAATTAAACAACGTTTCGAAATAGCTGCTTCAGATCGTGTTAGAGCGAAGTACGATTACATCTTTAAACTCAAAATACTCGAATTTTATTTTGGTCAAGAAATCACCCTTTAATTACGCTTTCCACAAAGTTTTTATGTTTGTTTCCAGTTTTTCTTTATTGTATCTTGTTGGTTGAATTGTAATAAATTTGACAATGCAAGCCTACCAAAGCGAACACAAAGAAATTCCAGGAAATCCCTCCACTGCAAAAAGTAGTGTACATAAGTTAAATAATCGAGAAAACGGGAAACCACTTCGAGTATTAACAGAGGAACAATGGAGTTTTTGGAGGGAAAAAGGATATGTCGTAATCAAAGAGGCTTTGACTCGTGAACAAGCACAAAAAACAGCTGATTTTCTCTGGGAATTTGAAGAAAAAAAACCAAACGATCCTTCTACTTGGTACACGGCTCCTCGAGCTGAAATGCAAATGAAAGAGCTTGCAGGCACAGGTATGGTAGAGGTATATAACAATCAGTACCTATGGAACAACCGTCAAACTCAAAAAGTATACGATGCTTTTGTAGATATTTGGGGTACGGAGAAGTTATGGGTGACCATTGATCGTGCAAATCTGAATTTCCCAATTAAAAAAGGGCATGAATACAAAGGATTTATACATTGGGATTACGATCCGGAAACGAAACCGCAAAATGTCCAGGGCGTATTGGCTCTAGCAGATCAAACAGATCCTAACATGGGAGGATTTCAATGTATTCCTTGGCTGTATCAAAATTATGATCAATGGAAACTAACACAACCCGAGGATCGAAATCGTTTTCAACCAGACACTCTAGGACTGGAAGATAAAATTGAAAAAGTTGCTCTAGAAGCAGGTGATTTACTTATTTTCAATAGTCTTTTAGCCCATGGTATTCGACCTAATTTATCCGAGGATAAAGTGCGTATTGCTCAGTATATTTCGATGATGCCCGCAGAAGAAGAGAATGAAGCGTTAAAAAAGTGGAGAATCAACTCATGGAAGAATCGCATTGCTCCAGAGGGGTACGCCTTTCCAGGTGATCCTAGAAACTGGGAACAAACCAAGTACGATACTGCTGTACTTTCACCCCTAGGAAAAAAATTATTGGGAGTAAGTAGCTGGAGTTAAAATCATATGGATTTAAAACTAAAGGGAAAAACGGCTTTCATTTCTGGCTCTACCTCAGGTATAGGCTTTGCCACAGCGCAAGTTCTTCTAAAAGAAGGCATGAAGGTCTATATAAATGGAAGGACGCAAAACTCTGTTGAAATCGCTTTAAAAAAATTAGAAAAGGCTGTACCAAAAGCCCAAGTTTTTGGTGTTGCAGCAGATTTTTCAGAAGAAAAAGAATTAAAGAAAATACAGACTGCAATTCCAAATGTAGATGTTCTTATCAATAATGTGGGTATTTATACTTCCAGCTCTTTTTTTGATACGACCTCTGCTACTTGGCAAGAGCAATTTCAGGTTAATGTGATGAGTGGTGTTGCTTTATCAAAATTTTATATAAAAGGAATGCTTGAACGAAATTGGGGACGTGTTTTTTTCCTCTCAAGTGAGTGTGCCTATATTGTTCCAACCGATTTGATATCATACAGCGCTACTAAAGCATCCCTACATGCGATTTCTAGGGGATTGGCACAGTTAACTAAGGGTACTGGTGTCACTTCAAACGTTGTAGTGCCTGGTTCTACTTTGAGTGAGGGGGCACAACGTTTTTTGAAGGAAAAAGCAACAGAAGAAAAAACAACACCTCAAGAAGTTGAGGTAAATTTTTTTAAAACCGAGAGAACACAGTCCCTACTTCAACGATTTGCTACAGTAGAAGAAGTGGCAACTACTATTGCCTATTATTCTAGCCCACTGGCTGTTGCTACAAATGGAGCTATAATCAAAGTTGACGGTGGTAGTTCTGGGGGAGCACTCTAAAAGGTAGCATATGGCATTTATATTACAATTGGAAACTGCGACAAAACAATGCTCTGTTGCTTTGAGTTATGAGGGGGAAGAAATTTTTTCAGAATCACTTTTAGCAGAAGGATTTAGTCACGGAGAAAAGCTACACCTCTTTATTGATAATGTGCTCAAAAAAGCAAAGCTTAAACCGGATAAGCTGGATGCCATAGCAGTTAGTAAAGGTCCGGGATCTTTTACCGGGTTACGTATTGGAGTTGCAGCAGCAAAAGGGCTTTGTTTTGCTTTAGACCTCCCGCTAATAGCTGTAAACACATTAGAACTTATGGTTCAACCCTTTAAAGAAATGCAAGAGTACCATTATCTACTTCCAATGCTTGATGCACGACGTATGGAAGTGTACACTTCAGTATACAATCGCAAAAAGAATCAGTTTGGACCAACCGAGGCACTGATACTTTCAGAAAATAGTTTCTGTGATGCAGTGGGGGAACAGCCCTGCCTCGTTTTAGGAAATGGCGCAACAAAGTTTGCTGCATTAAAACCTAAGATAAACGCTGTATTTTCAGATACCATTCACTATCCCCATGCTAAGGATATTTCAATCTTGGCTTGGGAATGCTATCAAAGAAATGAGTTTGAAAATTTAGGGTTGTTTGAGCCTTTTTATTTAAAAGATTTTCAATCGAACACCAAGAGCTAGATAAAAGTTCTTTAACCGTTTAGCGCTACAACACTTTCCACTTTACCAGGCATCATCTCTTTAAGCATGTTTTCAATGCCATTTTTTAAAGTAAATGTAGAGGAGGGGCAACCACTGCAAGCTCCTTGAAGAACCACCTGAACCGACTTTTCAACAGGATTATAAGAGTCAAATGCAATATTTCCTCCATCGGAAGCCACTGCAGGCTTGATGTATTCTTCCAGAATAGAAATAATTTGGTTTTCTAAAGGGTCCAGAGTTTTGGCGACGTTTGTTTTTTCTGTTTTTTCTTCCTTTTGTACAAATTCTTCAACCAGAGTTTTACCCTCTTCAATAAAGGCTCGGATAAATTCGCGTATCTCCATCACTACCTCATCCCAATTGTTTACATCGTATTTCATTATGGAGACATAATTTGCACTAATAAAGACTTCTTTAACAAATGGGAAGTGAAAAAGTTGGAATGCTAAAGGAGCTTTTTTTGCCTCTTCTATACTTTTATATTCCACAGGGGTGTCAACCAGTTTTTTATTAGCGACAAATTTCATTACAGCTGGATTGGGAGTGCTTTCTGCATAGACACTTACTGGAATTTTTACTCCGGGAAGCTCTTCAAGAAGCACACCACCTTCATTGAGGTAGTTTTCTAGTTGTTCTCTTACTTCTTCTAATACATCTTCCCATTCGAGAATGTCAAATCGAGTAACTTCAATACAGTTTTCTAGCAGGGTGACTTCCTTTACAAAGGGAAGATAGAATAATTGCTGTATCAAAGGGGCTCCTTTTGCGTCTTCTATGTTTTTGAATACCAATGGTTTTTTAATTCCCACGGAATGATTCAACGTAAATCGCGCAACGACCTCTCCTTTTTCTACCTGTGCTGTGATGCTGTATTGTTTCATATCAAAAACTTAAACGGTTCACAAAAATAGCTATTGCCCATTGATTATCTTAACTTCAAGAGCGCTTTTTGACTAAAATCTTTTTATATATTGTTGCAAATAAAGCGATCTATGCTGATAAAAAATGTTCGGGGGTTTTCCCCATCCTATGGTTCAAATTGTTTTTTTGCAGAGAATGCATCGCTTATTGGTGATGTAGTCCTTGGAGATGAAGTTTCGGTTTGGTACCAGGCAGTCATCAGAGGAGATGTCAATGCCATTCGAATAGGAAACAGAGTCAACATTCAAGATGGGGTAGTTATTCACGGTACTTACGAAAGTGCTGCCACTCAGATTGGAAATAATGTTTCTGTAGGGCACAATGCTATAGTTCACGGTTGTACAATACACGACAATGTTTTGATTGGTATGGGTAGCATAGTTATGGATCATTGTGTGGTTGGTAGCAACAGTATCATAGCTGCAGGAGCGGTGGTGCCCCCAAATACTGTTGTACCTGAAGGCTCTGTTTTTGCAGGAGTTCCAGCCAAAAAAATAAAGGAAATAGATCCGCATCTACAGCAAAATGAAATTGAACGCATTGCAAAGAATTATTTACTTTACGCCTCTTGGTTTAAGGAATAAAAAAAGCCACCGAATAGGGTGGCTTTCAAATTTTCTTACTTTTCTTTTTAGAAACCTAAATCAGATTTTACATCTGCCATAAGGTCTTTTCCAGTAGCCATTATAACGCTACCTCCTGGGCTGGAATCCAACACATAGTCAAAGCCTTGTGCTGCAGCTACTTTTTCTATAGAGGCACGTGCTTTTTCATAAAGAGGACGCATCATTTCTGAAGAACGCTTTTGTAGTTCTTGAGCTGCTGTTTCTCTGAATTCCTGAATACGCTGCTGCATTTCTTGGAGCTCTACCTGACGTTGTTGATTAATTAAGTCCGTTTGGTTTTGGGCATCGCCCTGATAGCTTTGAGCTTTGGTTTGAAATTCTTTTGCTGAAGTTTCTAATTCCTTAGCATATTGGTCTTCTAGTTTTTTAAGTTCATTTTGAGCTGCAATTACCTCGGGCATTTCACTGATCAACTGTTGTGTATTTATGTGTGCAACTTTTGACTGTGCCATCATGCTCAATGGCGCAACTGATAAGAATAAACTAACGATAAGAGTAGTTAAATGTTTCATAAGTGTAAAGGATATTAATTATTTAAGGAATCGGCTTTTGATTTTAGGTTCTCCAGTTGATCCTTTCTATTTTGAATACGTTGCTGTCTGTTAATTCGTTTAATTACTAGGTCGCTAATATCGTAAATTTTTGCGGAATATAACAGAGTAACGCTTGAAGATCGATCAAAAATAAAATCGTATTTTTTTTCTTCGGCAATTTGTTTGACAACGGTCAATACCTGGTCTTGTACTGGTTGTATGAGCTTGGATCGTTGAACGAATAAATCCCCTTTGGGACCGAAACGCAACTCCTGTAAATTTACAATTTCAGTTGCGTAATCTTGAAGTTCTAGTTCACGGTCTTTTATTAGTTCTGGAGTCAACAAAATACGTTCCGTATTCAGCTGATCTTCGTATTGTTTGAGCTGAATTTTTTTTAATTCAATTTCTTTTTTCCACTTTTCGATGTTTTGGTCTAAAAGAACACTTGCTTTAGAGTATTCCTCTATGTTTTCAAGGATGACATTCATGTCTACATAACCCACACGAGCTCCACGTTGTGCTGTCAGCAAACTGCTACAGCCAAACAGCAGTAGAATTAAAAGACGATATGCTTTTCCTAATTTCATCTAAGCTTATTAACGTTGCGTTTTTCTAGTTAGTATATGAATCTGTATTCCAAAAAACAACTGTTAATTAGAATCGTTGTCCAATGACAAAATGGGTTTCCCATCCATTTGGAGTTGTTAGGTTGGAGTTAGCATTATCAAACCCATATCCAAAATCTATACCAAGAAGTCCAAAGGCCGGCATAAAAATGCGAACACCTGCTCCTGCAGAGCGTTTTGAGCTAAAGGGGTTGAACTCTCTAAAACTATTAAACCCTTTTCCTGCTTCCAAAAAAGTTAATGCGTATATGGAGGCGCTAGGCTTTAAGGTTATAGGGTAGCGTAGTTCTAATGAAAACTTATTGTAAATTACAGATCCGTCTGTGCTGGAAAGAGATTGGTTGGGATAACCGCGCAGTGCAATAGTTTCCCTACCGTCAAGAGCGTAATTTACCATACCATCTCCTCCAAGGAAAAATCGTTCAAACGGTATATTGCCTCTGGAGAGGTTATAAGCTCCTATAAATCCAAAATCTGCTTGGGTTTTGAGCGTTAATTTTTCGTAAATAGGTGTATACCAAGTACCGTTAAATTTGATTTTGTAGAATTCTAACCATCGGAATTTTTCTTGGTCTATTTTCTCTGCGATAGGATTACCCTCTTCATCTTGAAACTCCGGTAATGACCCCAGATTGGAGTAATCTTTTCCATTTAAAAGAGAGTAGGGAGGGGTTAGTTTTGCACTGATGCTGAAAGTGGACCCCCCTGTAGGGAAAATTGGATTAACACGGGTATTATTTCTCGTAAGGTTGACTGTGTAGGCAAGGTTATTTGCTTCTCCGTCTCCAAAAGTAAAGAGTCCGGTGTAGTAATTTTTAAGATTGTAATACTGATAGGAAATCGCTTGAGATAGTTGAAAGAAATCATCCGGTACACGGAGTCTTTTTGCCAGTCCTAGGGTTGCTCCACTGATTTGAAAAGATTGTGTTTTGTCTGCTAGTCCTGTAAAGAAGTCATAACGGTACTGTATGGTATGTTGCAGAGAGGTAGAAAATTGCACGGGCTGTTTGCCACCCAACCAAGGTTCAGTAAAATTAAAACTATAGGTGTTGTAAAATTGGCTCGCTTGCAATCGAAGGGCTAGTGTTTGCCCGTCTCCCATCGGAAGTGGTTTGTACTTGGTCTTGTCAAAGATGTTTCTCATAGAGAAGTTATTAAAGGAAAGTCCCAAAGTTCCAATAAAACCACCCTGACCATAGCCTCCCTGAAGTTCAATTTGACTTGCACCAGATTCTACTAAATTAAATCCTACATCTATAGTACCTGAATTTGGATCTACATTTTCCATTTGAGGATCGATTTGTTCTGCATCGAAAAAACCGAGTTGCCCCAACTCACGAACTGTTCGCACCAACTTGTCTTTACTATACAGCTCACCAGGCTTGGTTCTTAGTTCTCTGTAAATTACGTGATCATTTGTTTTGGTGTTACCTTTTACGGTAATGTTGTTGAAGTTTGCTAGTTTTCCTTCAGTAATACGAATTTCAAAGTTGATGGTATCTTCAATTGCACTGACTTCCACAGCATTGATATTGGAAAAGAGATAACCGTTGTTTTGATATAGGTTGGTGATGTCACTAGCATCGGGTTTACTCGTATCTGCGATACGCTTTTTGAGAAGTACACCGTTGTAAACATCTCCTTTTTTGAGCCCTAATACTTGTTGTAAAATTGAATTGGAGTACACAGTATTTCCTATAAAATCAATATCTCCAAAATAGTATTTGTTTCCTTCTTCAATTTTTAGATTTAATAGTACTGTATTAGATTCATCTGTATTTCTAATCAAGGTGTCTTGAAGTACACGCGCATCTCGATACCCTTCTTCCTTATAGAAGTCAATCAATCCTTTCAAATCCTCTTTAAAATCATTTACTATGTATTTGGATTTTTTCCAAAAACGGATTGGGTTTTTGATTTTTGTTTTTTTGAGTTTGGATCGGAGTTTTCCTTCTTTGAAAACCTTGTTTCCTTCAAAAGCGATTTCATTGATTTTTACTCGGGGTCCTTTGTCTACATTGACTACCATTTTATAGGAATTGTTTCCTACAGTGTCTTTAATCGTATTAAGAACCACTTTGGTGTCTAGGAATCCCTCCTTTCGATACTTGTTTTCAATGTAATTTTTGGTGTTGGTTAGAAAACTTTCAGAGAGTTTTTTTCCTTTTGTGAGTTCGGTGTCTTTGATAAGTGTTTCTGTTGTTCCTTTTTTGAGACCGTTTATTTTAACCTCAGTCAATGTGGGTAGTTCTTCAATGTCAATCTCTACGGACACCTTATTGTTTTCAACTTTGGTAATGTAAAAATTAATATCACTAAACAGGTCTAGTCCCCATAATTTATTAATAACAGCACTTACTTCCTCCCCAGGAATATTGATTTCCTGACCCTTTCTCAAGCCGCTATAGGAAATGACAGTTTGCTCATTGAATGTTTTTATTCCTCGAACACTAATCGAATCTAAGATGTACTTTTTTCCTTTTACAAAATCAGAGGTTTGAGCTAGGGTAAGATTTCCTACAAGAAGGAACAGTCCTAAAAACCAAATTTTTGCAAAAGGTTTACAAAGTGAGTTGTTCGCTCGTTTTTCCAAATCTTCTTTCTCGTTTACCGTAATTGATTAATGCTAGTTGTAAGTCTTCTTTTGTGAAGTCTGGCCATAAGGTTTTTGTAAAATACAACTCTGCGTAGGCAATGTGCCACAAAAGAAAGTTACTAATTCGTTCTTCACCACTGGTTCTTATAAGCAAATCTACCGGGGGTAAATTGCGGGTGTAAAGATGCTCAATTATAGTGGATTCATCAACTTTTTCGGGGGAAATTATACTATTTTTAACTTTATCTGCAATGGCTTTTACAGCCTCAACAATTTCTTCCTTTGCACCGTAGTTTAAAGCCAACGTAAGAACCATTCCTGTATTTTCTTTTGTTTTTTCAATCACAAAAAGGAGCTCCTCCTGAACCAACACAGGCAGTGATTTCAGATGCCCTATAGCGCACAGTCTGATGTTGTTGTCTATAAGTCTTTTAAATTCTTTTTTTAAAGAGCTTACAAGGAGCTTCATCAAGATGTTGACTTCTTCTTTAGGACGATTCCAATTGTCTGTAGAAAAGGCAAATAGGGTAAGAAATTCAATTTGTTCTCGTGCTGCAGCTTCAACAATTTCTCTTACTGACTTTGCACCTTTGCTATGACCCAAAACACGTTTTTTGCCTTGTTTTTTAGCCCAACGACCGTTGCCGTCCATTATTATAGCTACATGTTTTGGTTGTTTGTTCATTTATTCCTTACAATAACACGGAAGATCGCCAAAGGTAAATGAAATTGTTAAACCAGTAAAAAGATACCAGTCATTATTACCAATATTTCCAAATTTGTAAGCGGGATTATCTGCGTATTCATTTTGCGGATTACTACCGTCCAAGTTATCGGTAAGTGTGTAACGAGCACCCATTTCTAGACCGAGTACCAAAAAAGGATTTGGATTGATCTTAATCCCAAGTATCAAAGGAATACCGATTTTTTCATCTTTCCCATAGTTTGTATAGGTTGGTGGGTCTATGGGACCATTTGGTGTAAGGTAATACTGATTGAATCGGAAATAACTGAGTCCATAAAATAGATAGGGGGTAACTATTGTTGTCGGATCATGTAAATTAAACTCAGTAAAATTTATTTCTATTCCTGCTAGGGCTTCTTGTATGGGATTATCTATTTTGAAGGACCTTCTAAAGCGGTTAATATCACTATTTCCGTATTCGTTTTCGCTTAGTGTAGTAGCGGTAAATCCCGCTCTCAGAGAATATCTGTCGGTCATATTCCATTTGTAAAGTATGCCATAGGCTAGCTGGTTGGGATCAACAAAGCGATCTGTTCCTACATCTCCAATATAGTTACTCCCCCCTAGAAAAACGCCAATTTCATGAAATTGTGCTGTCACTGAACCACCAGCAATCATCAAGAGGAAAAGAATTACCTTTTTTAGCATGAATATTTAGACCTTCAAATCTGTTTTTTAATAACCGAAAAAGGCCAGTTTTATTGTATGTTTCTAGTGTCGTGACCCCAAAAAAGCTTTCCTCTTAGTGTGTCGTAAAAGGAAGTACCTTGTAGTTGAACTGTAATTGCATTGAAGGATGCTTTTTTAATAAAAAGTTTATTTCCGTTTTCTACAGTAAATATTCTGGAATCAAGGGAAAGCAAGTAATGACTTCCTCTGCCGGCAACTGAAATTTTAAAGGTAGTAGTGTCGGGGACAATTAAAGGACGCATATTGATATTATGAGGCGAAATAGGGTTGACTATCACACAATTTGCTGAAGGGGAGACTATAGGTCCACCACTACTTAAGGAATATCCTGTTGAGCCTGTGGGAGTTGAAATGATCAAACCATCGGACCAATAGGTTGTAAGAAATTCATCATCGAGCTCTGTTTCAATACTGAGCATCGAGGTAGTATTTTTTCTGTTGATCGTGATTTCGTTTAAAGCGTAACCAAAGTCATCAAGTGCTTCTATTGACTTTTCTGTTGCTACTTTTAAAAGGGAGCGTTCAATTAAACAGTAGTTTCCCTCAAAAAACAAATCCAATCCTTCATGTAAAGTATCGCGTTGAACACTCGTTAAAAAACCTAGACGTCCCCCGTTTATTCCAAGTATAGGAATTTTAGTGTCCCTAATTACTGAAATTGACCGCAACAGGGTACCGTCTCCTCCTATAGAGAATAAAAAATCAACAGGTTCATCAAGTTTTGCATCATCATTGAAATAATTATATTGATTGGTATTATCCCCCAACGGTTTTTGTAGTCGATCTAACAAAATAAATTTGTGCTGATGCGTATCGAGATACTCAATCACCTTTTTGACAAGGGCCAATGAGGTGGGTGAAAAAAAAGCACTATAAATTGCTATATACATGATCGCTGTTCTTGGGGTAAAGGTACAAAACTGGCGGGAACCCGTATCTAGATCAGAAAATAGTAGATTGTCCTGTCAAACCCTTTTTAATTTGGGAAGAAGACAATACTTTTACCAAAAAAAAATGACAGCCCTTAGTGTTAATATCAACAAAGTAGCCACCTTGAGAAACGCACGTGGTGGAAATGTTCCCAATTTGATTGAAGTCACGAAAGCTTTAGAGCGATTTGGTGCTCAGGGTAT
>VMCW01000169.1 GCA_008081175.1 Flavobacteriaceae bacterium | reverse complement strand
GCACTTCACAAGCAAAGGCTTAATAACTTTTACAACAAGTTGCGGGTATAAACACATCAACAAATATCCTTTGTTTTTTGATGCATTTTATGTTGCGTATCTCTCAGAAAGAAATAAAGGGAAAAAGTTTCCCTTAGTAAAAGGACTTTTGATAGGCCTCCTATCAAACCTGAAAGCGCTTTTTAGTAAAGAATATTCTTCAATAATCTTTGTTTTTAGAAAAGCCTAGCCAATAGGCTTATTCAACAATCGAGTTAGTTTTAAAGCCAAATCAGAAAACAGCATTTTTGGACTTGCGTTCCTCTGAATGTGATACTGACTTTTTTCAAACAATTGGATTAAGTCCAAGATGTTTTCGCTGTGGATGTAAGGAGCAAGCTTGGAGAGGTCAAAGTTTGATTTTGAGCTAAAGTGAACCAAATCATGTAAAGAATAATTGAGTAGAAACGCATCTCTAAAAAACTGAACACCATAGCTTAAAAAAGCCTTTTGTTCTTCTCTTCCCAAAGCTGAAAGGTCTGAAGACCAGTTCATTAGGTCAGAAACAACAGATTTATTCCCCCTTGCTTTAAAAGCATTTCTCAAACCAGAAACCAACAACGCTTCGTATTCTGATTCTTGATTTTCAGCGAGCAGTAATTGTAAGCGGTGGTAATCTCCGTCTGCCAATGATAGGAGGCGTTCTGCCTGAACATCGTCTACACTCAAGGTTTTTTTAAGGTCCTCTTTTTGTATAGGTCCAACACGAATGTGTTGGCATCGGGACGCAATAGTAGGCAACACCCCCTCCTCTTCCTCAGCAATAAGGATAAAAAAGGTGTCTTTAGGGGGTTCTTCCAAGAGTTTTAAAAAAGCATTTGAAGCGTGGGAATTCATTTTCTCTACTCCCCAGAGGACAGCTACTTTTGCTCCCCCAGAGAAGGACTTGAGATACATTTTTTGATGAAGCTGTTCAATTTCCGAAACACTTATGACTCCCTGCTTGTTTCCAACCTGTATGTGATCATACCACTGAATGTAATCTCCATAGGGAAAACGGTTTAAATAGTCAGTCCATTCTGTAGCATAATCTTTTGCATAGACCACTTTTTCTGTTCCCTTTTTAACAACAGGATAGATGAAGTGCAGATCTGGATGTTGACTTTGTTGTCCTAAACCAAGTTCATTGATTTCATTTCGTTTACTGTGTAGTAATTCCAAGGCAAAAGAGATGGCTAAAGGAAGCACACCATAACCTAAAGCACCTGTAAAAAGCTGAGCATGAGGCACTTGTTTTGAAGCTAAAAGATACTTCAATTGTTTTTGTAATACGTTTTGACCGACAACATGAGACCAATGCATAGGTAAAGATACATTTTCCAAAAACCTTGAGCAGAGATCTTTTTAAAAATAAATACAAGGCTAAACGCTTTATTGTATTTTTGAAAAAATCTTTAAAAAAATGAAGACCCTTCAACAGCTTAACTTTACAAATGAGCGCGCAGTAATACGTGTTGATTTCAATGTTCCATTAAACGATCAATTGGAGGTTACAGACCCCACAAGAATTGAAGCAGCAAAACCGACAATAACACATATTTTGTCTCAAGGAGGTAGTTGTGTACTTCTTTCACATTTGGGTCGTCCTAAAGGAAACGATCCTAAATTGTCTTTAAACAACATTACAGCTAAAGTTTCAGAAATCTTAGGCTTACCGGTACAGTTTTCCTCTCAGTGTGTGGGTGCAGCGGCAGAGGAAAAAGCTAACACTTTAAAACCAGGAGAAGTTTTGTTGATGGAAAACCTACGATTTCACCCAGAAGAAACGGCTGGAGATATTGGTTTTTCAAAACAGCTGGCACAACTCGGTACAGTATATGTTAACGACGCCTTTGGTACAGCCCATCGAGCGCACGCCTCTACAACTATAATTGCACAGTTTTTCGAAAACAAAAAATGTTTTGGTAGCCTTTTAGAAAAAGAAGTAAAAGCAATAGAAAAAGTAATGAAAGACGGTGCCTCGCCGGTTTTAGCTATCCTAGGAGGAGCAAAAGTTTCTTCTAAAATCACAATTATAGAAAGCTTAATGGAGAAAGTAGATCATTTGATTATTGGTGGAGGAATGGTCTACACCTTCACTAAAGCACTTGGCGGGAAGGTAGGAAATTCCATCTGCGAGCCAGATTATTGTGATTATGCTTTAGAACTTCTGGAGAAAGCCAAACAAAAAGGAGTAACAATTCACCTTCCAGTAGATGTCGTAGCAGGGGATGCTTTTAGTAACGATGCAAACAGAAAACAGTTTGATGTAATGGACATACCAGATGGTTGGGAAGGAATGGACGCAGGACCGAAAAGCACAGCTCGTTTTAAAGAGCTAATCGTGACATGTAAAACTATACTTTGGAATGGACCTATGGGTGTTTTTGAATTTTCAAACTTTGCTGAAGGCACCATAGCCGTCGGGAACGCAATAGGTGAAGCAACAAAAAAAGGAGCCTTTTCGTTAGTAGGAGGAGGAGATTCTGTGGCCGCAGTAAAACAATTTGATATGCAAGACAAAATGAGTTACATTAGCACAGGGGGTGGAGCAATGCTAGAAAGCCTAGAAGGAAAAACACTCCCAGGAATTGCAGCTCTTTCATAACAATGAAACACTTCATTTTACCAATTGCCTTTTTTTTATTTTCCTGTGGATCAAATACGGACCAATCCCAGGCCTTTGTACCCGAATCTAGCGGCAATCTTAATCACATTACTGTAGTGATGCCTGAAAACGATTGGAAAGGTGCTTTAGGAGAAAAAGTACGTGATGAGATGGGAACCATTTATGAAGGACTTCCTCTTGATGAACCTCAATATTCTCTGGACTATATGAATCCAGCTGCTTTTTCAGGATTTGCTCGTCAAAGCAGAAACATTATTTGGTTTCAAAAAGATTCTACAGCTCGGTTTCAATTGGCAAAAGATCAATTTGCAAGACCACAAATTATTGCTTTAATTACAGGAGAAGATTCTGAGGTTCAATCCTTTTCTTTTGAAGAAAACGCAACACTTTTCAGACAAACCGTTGCAGAAAATGAGCGTATGGAAAAACTGAGAAGAATCAATAAATCCCCAACCACAGAAACCAATTTAGCCGAACGATTTGGGTATCATTTAAATTATCCCTCTGCTTATAAAACGGTTAAGGATACTACCAATTTTATTTGGGTTCAAAAACCCATTCAAAAGGGACATCTCAATATTATCGCCTATACACTTCCAGAAACAGCCTTAAATGGAGCTTTTAATAAGAGAATTTTAAACATTAGAGACTCCATTGGTAAATTATATGTTCCAGGCCGTTTAGAGGGCAGCTACTTGATAACCGAACGCGCCTTTAGACCGTACTTTTACAAAGCGTATTTGGATGGAAAACAAGGATATCTTACCAAAGGGACTTGGGAGGTTGCCAATGATTATATGGCAGGACCTTTTGTAAATTATATGATCCGGGACAGCCTTCAAAAAAAATGGTTTGTTGTGGAAGGGTTTGCTTTTGCTCCTTCTGTGAGCAAAAGAGAATATATGTTTGAGTTGAACACCATTCTCACTACCCTAAAAAAGGCAAACTAAAAGAGAAATTACTCTTTCTCTACTTTAGGTTTTTCTTCCTCTTCTTTAGTCGCGTTTTTAAACTCTTTGATTCCACTACCTAAGCCACGCATAAGCTCTGGAATTTTGCGTCCTCCAAAAAGTAATAGAACAACAGCTATTATTAAAATTATTTGTGGTGCACCGATCATACCAAGAAATGTTAAAACCAACATGATTATTGTCTTATTTAAAACAAATGTACAGAAATATTTAGTTATCTAAACACGAAAAATGAAGTAGGGTCTTTTATCCGCTTAAGGATTGTTTATCTTTGTTTTTAATATGTCAAGAGAAGAAAAAAAAAGAAAAAAAGTTTTACAGAGATTACTGACCCCATATCTGTTGATGGTAATCGATGAAGAGACTTTCGAAGAACGTGCACAGCTTCGGTTTTCTAAATTGAAAGCCCTTTTTTTTGGCTTCTTTTTTCTTTGTTTCTTGAGTGGCAGCATCTACTCAGTCATTATTTACACTCCCATCAAGGAGTACATCCCAGGGTACGATTCTTCAGAATTAAGAAAAAAAGCAATTCAGAATTTATTTTTGACGGATTCTTTAATCAAACTGTACAACCAAAATATCGAGTACCTCAACGCCGTAAGAAAGGTTTTGACAGAAGACATTTCGTTTGAAGATTCAGATTTTATCGAGGCAGAAAGTAACAGCGCGGCTCAATTCAACCCAAATTTTACACAGACCATATTAGAGGACTCCCTTTTAAGAGATTTTGTCCTCCAGCAAGACAAGTACAGTCCAATTGTAGAGGAAGAAAGAGAGCTCAAGTCGTATTTATTTACACCTGCCTCTGGGCCCATTTCACAAGCCTTCAATTTAGAGGAAAAACATTTTGCAGTTGATATTGTATTGGAAAAAAACACTCCCATTAAGGCAATAGCTGAAGGAACTGTGATCTTTTCTGAATGGACTGCAGAAACAGGTTTTGTCATTATTTTAGAGCACAGTACAGGAATGTTATCTGTTTACAAGCACAACGCTTCGCTTACCAAAAAGCAAGGGGAAGCAGTTCTTGCAGGAGAGGTGATCGCAACCGCAGGAAATACAGGGGAATTGAGCACAGGCTACCACCTTCATTTTGAACTCTGGATAGATGGCTACCCTATGGATCCAGAGAACTTTTTTAAATTTTATGACTGATGATTAAAGCTCTGGGTGCAAAACTTTATGCTGCATGGTCTTATAAAAAAAATCAAAAATGGATCAATCGACCTCTAGAGACCCAAGAAAAACTCCTCCAGTATTTGATAAAAAAAGGGAAAGAAACCCATTTTGGAAAAGAACATCAACTTCAAGAAGTAACCGATCTGATCACATTTAAAAAGAATATTCCTATTCGCGATTACGAAGGGTTGAAGAACTATATTGATCGGGTTTTAGATGGAGAAGCCAATGTCCTTTGGCCCGGTAGACCTCTTTATTATGCAAAATCTAGCGGCACGACTTCTGGAGCAAAGTACATTCCCATTACAAAAGAATCTATGCCTCAGCACATACGCGCCGCACGCGAAGCGCTGTTGAATTACATTTATGAAACAGGGAACACCGCTATGGTTGAAGGGAAGCACATCTTTGTTCAAGGGAGCCCTGTTTTGGAGGACAAAAAAGGGGTTGCTTTAGGGCGGCTTTCCGGTATTGTAGCACATTATGTACCCAGTTATCTTCAAAAAAACCGCATGCCGTCATGGGAGACGAATTGTATAGAAGATTGGGAAACAAAAGTGGATACAATTGTCAACGAAACCCATAAAGAAAACATGACCATCATTGGCGGGATACCGTCTTGGGTTCAGATGTATTTCGAACGACTCACAGCTAAAACAGGTAAAAAAGTAGGAGATCTTTTTCCCAATTTTTCACTTTTTGTATATGGGGGAGTCAATTTTGAGCCATATAGGGGGGTTTTTGATAAATTGATAGGCCGTACTTTGGACAGCGTAGAACTCTATCCTGCCTCTGAAGGATTTTTTGCCTACCAAGATTTGCAAAAAAGTAAGGGATTGCTTTTGCTGTTGGATCATGGGATTTACTACGAATTTGTCGTAGCGACTACTTTTTACGATGACGCACCTACGGTTCACAGTTTGGCAGAAGTAGAATTGGGCATAAATTATGTAATGATTATTTCTACTACAGCAGGTCTATGGAGGTATAATATTGGAGATACTGTTCAGTTTACCAGCACCTTTCCTTTTAGAGTTAGTGTCAGCGGGAGACTGAAGCATTTTATATCTGCATTTGGAGAGCACGTTATAGTAAGTGAGGTAGAACAGGCTTTAAAACAGGCATTAGACTCAGAAAAAGAAGCGGTTCGCATCAGAGAATTTACTGTTGCCCCACAGATAGCTCCCAAGGAAGGACTTCCTTATCACGAGTGGTTTATTGAATTTGACACACCACCAGCGAATCTGGAACGTTTTGCAGCGAAGATCGATCTAGCGTTACAAGCCAAAAACATTTATTACAAAGACCTAATTGAGGGAAAGGTTTTGCGCACACTGCTCATTCGTCAAGTAGGCAAGGAAGGCTTTAAAATGTACATGAAAAGCATTGGGAAACTAGGAGGACAAAATAAAGTACCCAAAGTTGCGGACAATAGGAATATTGCAGACAAACTAGAGGGTTTTGTAATCAAAAACAAATAGATGCGGACAGCAAAAGTCACTTTGGTCACCAACAGCAAAAACACTTTTGTGCTTAAGGATGTTGAAATGCTAGAACAAATGGGCTATCGCGTTTTGATGATTTACTCTCCAGCCCACAAAGATCCATTGCGCTTTATTGCCAACCGTATCAGAGAGTTTTTTTTGAGTTTATTTTACCTTCCCCAGTCTGTGGCATGTTTCAGTTGGTTTAACGACTATCACAGCAGTATTCCCCTTGCTATTTCCAGTCTTTTTAAGAGGCCTTTTACTTTGATTGTAGGGGGTTATGATGCGATTTCTAGCCCCTTCTTGAACTACGGTATTTTTTTGAAAAAAAACAGTAGGCAAAGGATGGCACGCTGGAACTACAAAAACGCACAATCCATTTGGGTTGTTCATAAAAGTTTAGGAACAGGCTGCCCTTTTGTGAACTCTGGTAATGAAACCCAATCTGGCATCACACAATTTATTCCAAACTTAACCACACCCATAAACGAAATTCCTACTGCTTATGACAGTTCGTTTTGGAAAAGAAACCAAACAAAGATCCCCAAAACAGTCCTGACTGTAGCAATCATTTCTGATCAACGAACTTTTGAAAGAAAAGGAATTCCTTTGTTTTTAGAATTGGCAACAGCACTTCCGGACTTTCAATTTACTGTAGCGGGTATTGAGGACATTAGCCTATTTGACTACACGCTCCCTAAAAATGTAATCCTCTTGGGAAAACAAACCAGAGAAGCGTTGAAAGACCTCTACAGCAGCCATACTTTTTATTACCAAGGATCACAAATTGAAGGATTGCCCAATGTGCTGTGTGAAGCCATGCTTTGTGAGTGCATCCCTATTGGAACTCAAGTTTTTGGAATTCCCGACGCAATTGGCTCAACAGGACGCATTATTGATTCAAGAACAACCACAGAGAACCTCCTATCCTTTTTCAAAAACCCACCTTTAGAGCTAGGAGCAAAAGCTAGAAAAAGAATACAAGAACACTATCCTTTAAAAAGGAGAAGAGATGCTTTTGAGAGGACCTTAACCAAGCCCACGAGTTATGCCTAAAAACCTAGCAGTTTTGTCTTATCCCAACTCCAATAATTTAGGAGACTTTATACAAAGTATTGCAGCTCAAAAATGGGCAGGAGAAGCAACGCCTTCGGCTTTAAATAGAGATCAACTGAAAGACTACGAAGGGCCAGCAGTTAATTTGATTATGAACGGCTGGTTCATGGAACCACCTTACCAATGGCCTCCCTCAGAAATGATTACTCCTTTTTTTATTTCTTTCCACCTTAACCCCACAGCAAAAAAAGGGATGTTAAATCCCCAGGGGGTTTCGTATTTTAAAAAGCATCAGCCCATAGGCTGCAGAGACCTCCATACAGCACAACTTTTGTCGAGTTATGGAATTAAAACGTTCTATTCCGGCTGTCTTACTTTGACTCTAAACCGAGATGATTTTTTAAAAAAGAACCCTACTAGAACAGGCATTTATGTGATTAGCCCCATGGAACGGCTAAATCCAGAAAACGACCCCACACCCAAAGGAAGGCTTCAAAAAGCGCTCCAGCAATTGAAAAAAGGAAGGAAGCAAAAACGATATGAAAGGGCGACAAAAAGACTGGAACTGTTTCTTGAAAAACAACAATCTCCGGTCTATTTTAGATCTCAATTACGAGACCCAAAGACGCTTTCAGAACAAGGCCGAATAGCAGCAGCAGAAAAGCAGCTTAAAGATATCGCAAATGCGGCCCTTGTGATCACTTCCAGAATCCATACTGCCCTCCCAGCAGTCGCCTTTGGAACACCAGTACTATTTTTAAGTGATGGACTGGAACACCCCAATCAAAAAAGCCGTTTTGAAGGAATGGAGACTCTTTTCCCCATTTTAACCTCTGAAGAGCTGCACTTATGGGAAGGTAAATTTCCAGAACCCTCTAAAAACCACCTTCTTCTTGTAGAAAGGATGGAAAAAGAAAGAGCAGCTTTTTTTAATGGATTAAAATAGTTTTTCGAGGAAGTAAGCTAAAACAAGGTAGTATCTTTGTAAAAAACATTTAATATGAACATACTGGTCCTAGGAGGCGGAGGAAGAGAACACACCCTGTGCTGGAAAATAAGTCAAAGTGAGCAATGTCAAAAGTTGTTTGCCGCACCTGGAAATGCCGGAACAGCAAATTGTGCGATCAATTTACCAATTGGGGTAACGGATTTTGATGGAATAAAAAATGCGGTATTAGAGCATAAAATTGAGTTGGTAATTGTTGGGCCAGAAGAACCCTTAGTTTTGGGAATTCACGATTTCTTTCTCAGAGATCCCGATTTAGCAAAGGTAGGAGTCATAGGACCTCAAAAGCGAGCCGCAACTTTAGAAGGAAGCAAGGCCTTTGCTAAAGAGTTCATGAATCGACATCAAATACCTACTGCTGCCTATGCAGAATTTACCCCAGAAACAATTCAGGAGGGAGAAGCATTTCTTGAGCAAAGCAACCCCCCATATGTTTTAAAAGCAGATGGCTTAGCCGCAGGCAAAGGAGTTCTGATCCTTGAAGATCTTCAAGAAGCTAAAAAGGAACTGCGACAAATGCTTTTAGAAAGTAAATTTGGTGAGGCCTCCAGCAAGGTGGTTATTGAAGAATTTTTAAGCGGAATTGAATTATCTTGTTTTGTTCTGACCGACGGTGAAAACTATGTAACCTTACCAATGGCAAAGGATTATAAACGTATAGGCGAAGGAGATACAGGGCTTAACACGGGAGGTATGGGGGCAATTTCACCAGTACCTTTTGTTACGGAGGCTTTTGAAAAGAAAATCAGAGACAGGATTGTAAAGCCGACAATAGAAGGCTTGAAGAAGGATGGTATCCCGTACAAAGGATTTATTTTCATCGGTTTAATAAAAGTTGGTGAGGACCCAAAGGTCATCGAATACAATGTCCGAATGGGAGATCCAGAAACTGAAGTAGTTTTACCAAGAGTTGAAAACGACTTAGTGACACTTTTCCAAGCAGTAAACGAAGGCAGCTTAGACACCGTTCAATTAGAGGTTCGAAAAGAAGTAGCGGCAACAGTGATGGCTGTTTCTAGAGGATATCCCGAAGCCTATCAAAAGGGAAAAATCATAACGGGTCTGGATCAGGATAAGATGATCTTTCACGCAGGGACTCTGCTGAAAGAAAATAAAGTCATCACCTCTGGTGGAAGAGTACTCGCGGTCACCTCATTTGGTGAAAACCACAATGAAGCGGTGCAGTCATCCTATCAAACGCTATCCAAAATAGATTTTGACGGAATTCATTACCGAAAAGATATCGGATTTGATCTATAAAAAAGAATGAGCTGAAGGGTCTTTGTTTTCCTCGCCTCTTTGGTCAAAAAGCTTAAGCTGTAGAATCCAATATACCATCGCGGAAAAACCGACAAGGAGAAAGAGCCAGTTAATAGCGTTTGCCATAACCCAACTACTCAGCTCCAATTCTCTCAAAGTACTGTATGGGAGAAAAAGGATCTCTTCAAATAACCATGCGATTCCTTCAAAAAAGTTTTTCATAAATAAGAGTTTACTTACCTTGCAAATTTAAGGGAAACCAAGATGTTAGCCAACCTTTTTCGCAAAACAAAAATCATTTCCCTCTCCCTTGGGGCGGTTTTAGTTTTTTTACTTTTTCTTTTTTATCACAATTCTACTGAAGGTCTTGTTCAAAACACATCAGGTGTGTTATGGGATGTGATACGAAACACAGCACTCCTCATTTTAGGATTGGCACTTTTGATTTTTTCAAACGAACGTTATCGACATCTAGAGGTCTATCCTATACACATGCTGGCTTTTGTCTTGATTCTTTTTTATCTTCCTTCAGGAGAAGTTCGTTTTAAGGGACTGCTTTTCCAATTTATTCTTGGTTTAGCTTGGCATTACAACAATAGGATCTTTCAATCCAAGGAGGTTTTGATGCCTTTGTTTAACCTTAGTTTACTTCTTTCTGCATTATGGGTTTTTGAACCCTTTGCTTTGGTTTTTTTTGTTAGTCCTTTGTTGTTGTTTTTGGATTCAAAGTTTAGGCAATTAAAAATATTTTTATGTTTTCTGATCCCTATTGGGATAACACTTCTCTGGGCGAGTACCCTATTTCACTTTTTAGAACTGCCCTTTGTAGTTAATGGCAGGATGTGGACCCGATATGACGAATGGATGCTCCCAAAAGAGAACACTTACTTATTAATAGGATTTTTGTTTTTAGTTTTTTTAAGAACGCTTAAGGGAATAAGGAGCAGAGAGTATAACTTTTACTCAGGGAGTCAAACATTTTTACTTCTTTGGCTTTTCTCGGGACTCTATTTGTCTTTTTATGGGGGTACTACAACACTCAACTCTTGGGAGTTGATTTTGTTTCCAGCGGTTTATTTCCTTGGACTCTATCTCAACAAGGAATCAGACAAAATGGGGACAATTGTGACCCTGCTATTGGTGGTGATAAAAGGGATAAGTCTGGTCTTGTGAGGAAATGACTACACGTCGTCATAGTCTACACTGATATGTTCTGATTTTGCAACAGCTTGACAGGTCAGAACAAGCCCCTCTGCGACCTCTTCATCCGTTAAAATTTGATTGGAAATCATCGACGCTTGACCGGAAGTAATCTTACCGATACAACTGCTGCACACGCCCCCTTGACAGGAGTAGGGTACATCCAGTTTTGCTTGAAGAGCAATGTCTAAGAGCGTTTTGTTTGGGACTAAATCCAACTTGTGTGTAACCTCATCACACGTTATTTGTAGTTCTCCTTTTTTTGCTGTATTTACAATGGCTTCTTTTGCACTACTTGTGGTGAACAGTTCAAAATGAATTTGATCTTGCCCTATTCCATTTTCCGAAAGAAATTGTTCAGAAAGACGAATCATGGGTTCGGGACCACATAAGAAATACTTTTTAGGAACTGTATTGGTTTGATTTAATGCGTATTTTAAAAGGGAAGCATCAATTCTTCCAAAATGAGCTCCTTCTACTGTTGCCTCTGAAAAGACCCAATGAATTTTTATCTGTTTAGGGTGTTCTTTTTCTAGCTGCCTTAATGTTTCATAAAACATCGTTTTTTCAGGAGATTTATTTCCATAGACCAACACGATAGGTGTTTTAGAGTCTTGATGAATCGCCGATTTTATTATCGAAAGGATAGGGGTAATTCCACTTCCTGCAGCTACAGCCATAAGAGGAGTACTTTTTTCAGTATCAAGAGTAAAACGTCCCTCTGGAAGGCCTACTTTTAAAGTTTCACCGACACTTAGCTTTTGATTGGCATAGGTAGAAAAAAGACCTTGAGACACCTCTTTGATTCCCACTTGCAACAAACCACTGTGAGGGGAAGAACAAAGGGAGTAAGAGCGACGTACTGTTTCCCCGTTAATCGTGGTTTCTAAGCTAACATATTGTCCAGGAAGATATTGAAAGGACCCTTTAACTGATTCAGGCACATCAAAGGTTAGGACTACAGACTCTTCTGTAAGACGTTCTACTGCTTTGACTTGTAATAGGTGAGTTTTAGACATCGCTTTTTTTTGGCAAATGTAGAAAAATGATTACTATTGAAAAGGGCTATATATTCAAAACCACCTATGGTTTTGGAATTATAAATTAGAAACTCTGCCTCCCTTGGTTTTATAAATATGGTGTGAGCAACACACTAAATTGATTGTTTAAGAGTTATTAGAGGACAAGAAATAAAGATGTTTTATAGGAGACCAGCATTTTGGCTTAATATTTTAACGGCCCTTTTTTTGTCTTCTTGTAGTACAACAAAAAAAGGAATTTTAAACAGGGAATACCACACACTGACCACAAAATTCAATGTGTTATTCAATGCAAAAGAGGCCTTTGAAGTGGGGGAGTCTATTTTAGAAGAGGCTTTTGAAGACAACTTTTTTGAGCTTCTTCCCGTAGAGCCAATTAATTTGAGAGGGGAAAACATTGATGAGCCAACACTTGTACCTGGTTTTGATCGTGCTGAGGAAAAAGCAGTTAAGGCCATTCAAAAACATTCAATAAACCTAAATAATGAGCAGTACAACCGAAAAATGGACGAGGCGTACTTGCTTCTTGGAAAAGCAAGATACTTTGATCGACGTTTTTTCCCAGCTCTAGAAGCGTTTAACTTTCTTTTAAAAAGTGGAGCAGATCAAGCGGTTTTTACAGAAGGGAAGATTTGGAGAGAAAAAACAAATATTCGGCTTAGAAATGTGGAATTAGCAATTGATAATCTGCGTCCACTAGCACGAGCGTTAAATGCCAAGAATAAAAACTACCCCTTGGCAAACGCTACACTTGCACAGGCTTTCACCAATTTGAAAGCACTAGATTCTGCTGTCTTTTATATCAAAAGAGCGGCACTAGAAGAACCTAAAAGAAAAAACAAGTCACGTTATCTGTATATCACAGGACAGCTTTTTGAACAATTAGGAAAGAGGGATTCTGCTCAATGGGCCTACAAACAGATTGTGGCACTTAAACGAAAAGGCCCCCGCAAGTTTTTGGTTCATGCTCAGATCAAAGAAAATGAACTGGATACCTCAATTACTTTAGAAAAACGACGTGACTTTCTAATTAAAATGCGAAACAACTATGAAAATAGCGACTACCGGCATACATTCGAACGGGCATTGGCAAAACTGTATCTAAAAAAACACCAAGACAGTTTAGCATTGCTTTACTTTAATCTTTCCCTAGAGTCGCCTTCTCTTGACACGTTTACTCAAACCCAAAACTATCAAGACCTGGCAGACTATTATTTTGATCAAGGGAGTTACCTCGAGTCTGGGAATTACTTGGACAAAATTCTACCCCTCTACAACCCCAAATCAAAAGTTTATCAAAAGATTCAAAGAAAGAGAGACAATCTGGAGGAAGTGATCTCTTATGAACACACGAGAATTCAGACAGACAGTCTTTTGAGGCTGCTAACAATGACCAAAGATCAGCAATTGGCTTTTTTTGAAGATTTCATAAATCAAAAACAAGAAAAAGAAAGAATAAAAG